>JAAYZM010000365.1 GCA_012514835.1 Actinomycetales bacterium | reverse complement strand
TCGAGCGCCTTGACCCGGTCCGTGACGCGCGTGAGGACGTCTCCCTGGCCCGCGAGGTCGAAGCCGAGCTCGCGGCCCTTGAGCTCGATCGACGCGCGACCGGCCATGTCCGAGACGAGCATGCGCATGTCGTTGCCCACGGCCACGGGGTCGATGTGCTGGTAGAGGTCCGGGTCGACCTTGATGGCCGAGGCGTGGATCCCGGCCTTGTGGGCGAACGCGCTCGCGCCCACGTAGGGCTGTCGCGCGAACGGGGCGATGTTGGTGATCTCCGCGACGGCGTGCGCGATGCGCGTGACCTCCTCGAGGCCGCCGTCGGGCAGGAGCGTCATGCCGGACTTGAGCTCGAGGTTCGCCACGATCGTCAGCAGGTCCGCGTTGCCCGTGCGCTCCCCGTAACCGTTCACGGTGCCCTGGACGTGCCGGGCACCCGCCTCGATCGCGGCGAGCGAGTTGGCCACGGCGCAGCCCGAGTCGTTGTGGGCGTGGATGCCCAGGAGTGCGTCGTCGGCCCCCGCCCCCGTCGCCGCGCGCAGCTCCGTGACGATCTGCGTGACCCCGGACGGGACCATGCCGCCGTTCGTGTCGCACAGCGCGACGACCTCGGCCCCTGCCTCGAACGCGGCGACGACGGCGGCCGTCGTGTAGTCGCGGTCAAACCGGTACCCGTCGAAGAAGTGCTCGGCGTCGACGAACACTCGCCGACCCTGCGCCACGAGGTAGGCGACCGTGTCACGGATCATCGCGAGGTTCTCCTCGCCGGTGGTGCGCAGCGCGCGCTCGGCGTGCCGGATGTCGAACTTCGACACGAGCGTCACGACAGGTGCCTCGGAGTCGAGCAGCGCGCGCACCTGGGCGTCCTCGGAGACCTTGACGCCCGCCTTGCGCGTCGAGCCGAACGCCGCGAGCTCGGCGTGCTTGAAGTCGAGCTCCTTCGCCGCGCGCTTGAAGAACTCCGTGTCCTTCGGGATCGCGCCCGGCCAGCCACCCTCGATGAACGTCATGCCCAGCTCGTCGAGCAGGGGGGCGATCGCGAGCTTGTCCGCGACGGACAGGTTCATCCCCTCTTGCTGCGCACCGTCGCGCAGCGTCGTGTCGTACACGTGGAACGGGGTGGGGCTCACGATCGGTCTTCCTTCGTCAGGTGGGCGCGCGACGGCCACGGTCAAGTATGGATTGACTGCCGGCGGGGGTGGTACCGGGGGACGTGGTCGACGCCGTGGACCGGACGGGGGTGGTGCCCGGTCCAACAAAAAGACCCCCCGGGGTACGGGAGGTCTGCGCGCTGGGCTGATGTGCCGAGCGCGCTAGCTGATAATGAGGGTGAACTGGGTCACGGGGGGATCATGCCACACCCCCCTCCCGCAGGGGAAGCGCGTCCGCGGGACGGTCGTCTCACGATTTTCACCCGGACCGGGCGCGACACCAGGTGGACGGGGACGATCACGGACCAACCGCTCGCCCTAGGATCAACCGGGCGATCCGCATCGGTTCGCCCCACCGTTGTCTCTCATGGAGGATCCGTGCGCCTGCACTCCCGTCTCATCGGCACCGCATCGGTCGCCGCGCTCGCTCTCGGCCTGGGCATCGCCGTGGCCGCCCCCGCCTCGGCCAAGTCGACCTCGGACAGCGACGGCACGAGCAAGGTCACGCTCAAGGTCAAGGACGTCGTCAGCAAGAAGGGCACGTTCCAGGTCAAGAAGTGGGTGACCTTCAAGGTCCAGGCCCCGGCTGACTACCTCAGCTCCACGGGCGAGGTCGTGCAGTCCGAGTGGTACGTCTCGGCGTACGACGGCTACGCGTCCGGCGTCTCCTGCAACCTCAACGTGCGCTCGCCGCAGACCATCGGCGAGTACCACCTCGGCGCAGGCGGCACCATCACGTTCGACCTGCCCAAGACGAAGGGCCTGCAGAAGGACGGCCTGCGCTGGCTGTACTGGGGCTCGGGCAAGTGCAAGGTCTCCGCGACGGTCTCCGTCAGCCAGAAGGGCGACTACACCCTGGGCGTCCCGTCGTACTACAAGTCCTACACGCTCTCCACGACCTACCGGAACCAGACCACCCCGAAGGTGACGTTCTCGGCTCCCTCGAAGGTCAAGAAGAACAAGAGCTTCAAGGTGAGCGGCAAGGTCACCGCCCCGAGCCCCAAGGACCGCTACAAGACCAAGAACGCCAAGAAGGGCACGAAGGTCGCGATCCAGTTCCAGAAGAAGGGCAAGGGCGCCTGGAAGACGATCAAGATCGCCAAGGTCGGCAAGTCCGGCAAGTTCTCGACCAAGGTGAAGATCAAGACCAAGGGCAAGATCCGCGCCGTCTCGCAGACGAGCAACTACCTCGCGAAGAAGGCGTCGAAGGCGAAGAACATCAAGCTTCGCTGACACTCTCCGACGACGACGGGCCCCGGGCGACTGCGCTCGGGGCCCGTCGTCGTTACCCGGGTGGCGAGCCGAGTCCCCCGATCGGGTGGATCACACCGCCGTGGCCCCGTGACGTGCGCACTCGAAGGGCGCGTTCGCGGCCCGCGTGGTCGAATGAGGAGCGTCGAGCACGATCACCACCGATCGAGGAGGCGCCGAGATGTCCGAGCCCACCGACCCGACCACCCCCCTGCCGCAGCAGCCCGCGCCCGCAGAGCCCGTGCGCCCGAGCGCTCCCCCGCAGCCCGTCCAGCCCGCCGCACCAGGCACACCGGCTCAGCCCGTGCAGCCGGTCCAGCCCGTGGTCCCCGTCGAGCCCGTGCGGCCCGAGAGGGAAGGCACGGTCGAGGCGGCGGGACGGATCAACTTCCCGCGCTACCTCGGGGGCGCGCTCGCCGCGGTGCTCGTCTCCGCGCTCGTCGCGTGGGTCCTGCACTTCGTCCTGACGGACCTCGCCGGTCTCGGGGTCATGTCCCCGCCGGACATCTTCGGGGTGAGCGACGACTCCGACGGCGGTCAGCGCAACGCCTACGCGCTCGACACCGTGCTCGTCACCCTGCTCGCCGCGATCGTGCTCGGCCTGCTCGCCCTGGGCGCGCCCCGCCCCCGCCTGTTCTTCGGGTGGCTCATGGTGCTGCTCGTGATCCTCGCGGTGGCGGTGCCGTTCACGCGCTCGGGCGACATCGCGGACGCGATCGCCACCGCCGTGCTGCACCTCGTGGTGCTCGCCGCGATCTGGAGCCTCCTGGCCGGGGTCGCCGGCCGAGCCATCCGCGCCGTCGAACCGTGAACTTGCGAGCCCGGCGCACGTGGCGCCGGGCTCGCGAACCGTTCAGTCCGGTCGGTTCAGGCTGATCGGTTCAGGCCGATCGATTCAGACCAGCCGGCGCATCCACCCGTGCCGGTCCGCCGCGCGGCCGTACTGGATGTCCGTGAGCTGCGTGCGCAGCGCCATCGTCACCGCACCCGCCGAGCCGTCCCCCACCGTGAGGTCGAAGCCTTCTCCCGCGAGGCGCCCGATCGGGGTGAGCACGGCGGCCGTGCCGCACGCGAAGACCTCGCTGATCGATCCGTCCACAAGCCCGGCCTGCACCTCGGCGAGCGGGATGGTCCGCTCCTCGACGGTGCGCCCGCCCTCGGCGAGGAGCGTCAGGACCGACGAGCGCGTGATCCCCTCGAGGATGGTCCCGGACGTCTGCTCGGGCGTCGCGATGCGGCCGTCGGCGAACACGACGAACACGTTCATGCCGCCGAGCTCCTCGAGGTTCTGGCCCGTCGCCGAGTCGAGGAAGCACACCTGCTCGCAACCGTGGTCATAGGCCACCTGCTGGGGCAGCAGGCTCGCGGCGTAGTTCCCGCCGCACTTGGCCGCACCCGTACCGCCCGGGCCGGCGCGGTGGAAGTCCGTGGCGACCCAGATCGACACGGGCTTGACGCCGCTCGCGAAGTACGGGCCCACGGGCGAGGCGATCACGAGGTACTCGACCTCGAGCGCGGACCGCACACCGAGGAACGTCTCCGAGGCGAACATGAAGGGCCGCAGGTAGAGGCTCGACTCCTCGAAGTCGGGCACCCACGCGGCGTCCTCGCGCACGAGCGACTCGATCGAACCCAGGAAGTCGTCGTCGGACAGCTCGGGGAGCGCGAGGCGCCGTGCGGAGCGGCGCAAGCGCGCCGCGTTCGCCTCGGGGCGGAAGGACCAGATGGAGCCGTCCGCGTGGCGGTACGCCTTGAGCCCCTCGAAGATCTCCTGGCCGTAGTGGAGCACGGCGGCCGCGGGGTCCATCTGGAGGGGGCCGTACGGCTCGACGCGTCGGTCCTGCCACCCACCCGCGGACGTCCAGGAGACGCGGGCCATGTGGTCGGTGAAGACGGTCCCGAACCGCGGGGCGGCGAGCAGCGCGGCTCGCTCCGCCTCAGGGACGGGGGTGGACGTGCGGTGGATCGTGAACTGCGTCGCAGCGTCGGTGCTGATCGTGCTCATGTCGCTGGCCTCTTTCGAAGGACGTAGGTTCGAACGCTACCGTTCCCACGACCGGGCGGGGAGCCCTAACCGGCGATGCGTGCCGCGAGCTCCGATCCCACCTCGGCCGTGCTGCGTACTCGACCCGCCCGCTCGGCGATGTCCGCCGCGACGGCCGCGTGGATCTTGTTCGCGGCCTCGGGCTGGCCCAGGTGCTCGAGCAGGAGCGCGACGGACAGGACGGTGGCCGTGGGGTCGGCCTTGCCCTGGCCCGCGATGTCCGGGGCCGAGCCGTGCACGGGCTCGAACATCGACGGCGAGGTGCGGTCCGGGTTGACGTTCCCGGACGCGGCGAGCCCGATGCCACCGGTGATGGCGGCGGCGAGGTCCGTGAGGATGTCGCCGAACAGGTTGTCCGTGACGATCACGTCGAAGCGCGAGGGGTCCGTCACGAGGAAGATCGTGGCCGCGTCGACGTGCAGGTAGTCCACCGTGACGTCCGGGAACTCCGCGTTGACGGCCTCGACCGTGCGGCGCCACAGGTGACCCGCGTGCACGAGGACGTTGTGCTTGTGCACGAGCGTGAGCTTCTTGCGGGGGCGCGCGGCAGCCTGGGCGAGGGCGTAGCGCACGACGCGCTCGACTCCGAAGGCCGTGTTGACGCTCACCTCGTTCGCGACCTCGTGGGGAGTGCCGGTGCGGATCGAGCCACCGTTGCCCACGTAGGGGCCCTCGGTGCCCTCGCGCACGACCACGAAGTCCACGTCACCGGGGCTCGCGAGCGGCGTGGCCACACCCGGGTAGAGCTTCGAGGGGCGCAGGTTCACGTAGTGGTCGAGCTCGAAGCGCAGGCGCAAGAGCAGCCCGCGCTCGAGGACCCCGCTCGGGACGTGCGGGTCGCCGACGGCGCCCAGCAGGATCGCGTCGTGCTCGCGGATCGCCGCGAGGTCCGCGTCCGTGAGGGTCTCCCCCGTGCGGTGCCAGCGCGCGGCACCGAGGTCGAAGTCCGTGGTGCGCACCGACAGGTCGGTGCCGACGAGGGCCGCCTCGAGGGCCTTGAGCCCCTGCTCGACGACCTCGGACCCGATGCCGTCACCAGCGACGACGGCGAGAGAAACGTTCTGGACCATGCGAGGGATCCTACTCTGCGTCCTACATGGCGGACGCGACATCTCAACGGTTGGACGGTAAAACACGGGACAAAGCACGGACGCCCCGACCACGAGGGTCGGGGCGTCCGGTGAGTCAGTCAGCCGTGAGCGCGAGGCTCACCGCGACGTCGATCAGAGAGGCGTGATGTTCTCGGCCTGCGGGCCCTTGGGGCCCTGCGTGACCTCGAACTCGACCTTCTGGTTCTCCTCGAGCGAGCGGTAGCCGCTCGAGTTGATGGCCGAGTAGTGGGCGAAGACGTCGGCGCCGCCGTCGTCCGGGGCGATGAAGCCGAAGCCCTTCTCAGCGTTGAACCACTTCACGGTTCCGGTAGCCATGGCGATCTCCTTCTGGAGGTGGGGGAACAGGCTCGACTTTCGAACCTGTGAACATCCCTGTGTCTCGTCCGCTCCTGGGAAGGAGAGCCCCCGACCATGTGGTCGAACGGCTCGGGCGTGCAAGCACTGCTGATGAACGCCGCCAAGCGTACAGGCAACGCCCCACCAGCGCACCTATCCCCGCAAAGTCGCGTCGCGAGCCCCCGAGAGAGATCTGACCCCAAGCCGCGGAGGGATCGTCGCCCCGAGTCGCTGGCCGGGCCTGGCGGGAGGCCCGCCAGGGCCGGATGGTAGCGACTCGGGGTGACGATCCCGGAGCCTTAGCGCGCGACCTGACCCTCGACGTAGTCGGAGTCGGACGGCTTGATCCACGAGAACATCTTGCGCAGCTCGCGCCCGGTGGCCTCGATCGGGTGGGCCTCGCCCTTCGCACGGAGCTCTGCGAACTCGGGGCCGCCGGCGTCCTGGTCACCGATGAACCGCTCGGCGAACGCACCGGACTGGATGTCCGCGAGGACGGCCTGCATGTTCTCCTTGACGGCGGGCGAGATGACGCGCGGGCCGGAGACGTAGTCGCCGTACTCGGCCGTGTCGGAGACGGACCAGCGCTGCTTGGCGATGCCGCCCTCGACCATGAGGTCGACGATGAGCTTGAGCTCGTGGAGCACCTCGAAGTAGGCGACCTCGGGCTGGTAGCCGGCCTCGGTGAGGACCTCGAAGCCGTACTGGACGAGTTGTGAGGTGCCGCCGCAGAGCACGGACTGCTCACCGAACAGGTCGGTTTCGGTTTCTTCTGTGAATGTGGTTTTGATTCCTCCGGCGCGGAGGCCGCCGAGGCCTTTCGCGTACGACCAGG
>JAAYZM010000042.1 GCA_012514835.1 Actinomycetales bacterium | reverse complement strand
GTCGGAACTGCCGTCTCGGCGGGGCGCGCGGCGGGGCGCGCACTGCTAGACATGGTGAGCCCTCTCCCGAAAGGACGCGGATGACTGCCGCCCTGCCCCTCGCCGCCGTCGTCGCGGCGATGCTCAGCCTCGCCCTCAGCGCCTTCCAGCTGGCGCTCGCCCTCGGAGCCCCCTGGGGGCGTGCCGCCTACGGCGGGCAACACGCGGGCCGGCTCCCGGCTCGCCTGCGCGTCTCGAGCGCCGTGGCCGTCGTCGTGTGGGTGGCGATCGCGCTCATCGTGCTGCGGCGCGCGGGACTCGTGCCGTGGGCGCCGTTACCGGACGCGTGGCTCCCCGTCGCGCTGTGGGTGCTCGTGGCCGTGACCGCGGTCGGCGCGCTCCTCAACGCGATCACCCCGAGTCGGATCGAACGCGCCATCTGGCTGCCGGTCTCCGTCGTGCTGCTCGCGGCCCAGCTCACGGTCGCGTTCGCCGCCGCGTGAGCGGTGACATCCGGGTCGCGCGGGGTTAGCCTCGCCGCATGGCGATCGTGACCCAGCCCACCGACGCCGACGTGACGGCGTTCCTCGACGCTGTGCCGGATGCGCGTCGCCGGGCCGAGGGGCACGCCGTGCGGGAACTGATGGAGCGCGTCACGGGCGCACCCGCCGTCATGTGGGGGCCCAGCATGGTCGGGTTCGGCGCGCAGCACTACGAGGGGCGCGCGAGCTCGGGCGAGTGGTTCGTCGTCGGGTTCTCGCCCCGCAAGGCGGCGCTCACCTTCTACGGCCTCTTCTCCGCGTACGGCCCCGAGAACCCGCTGCTCGCCGAGCTCGGCCCGCACACGACGGGCAAGAGCTGCGTCTACGTGAAGCGCCTCGACGCGATCGACCTCGAGGTGCTCGAGAAGCTCGTGCGGACGGCGTGGGGCCGCCGACGCGCCTGAGCGACGCTCGACTCAGATGTCGCGCGCGGTGAAGGTGCGCACCCCGAACTCGGCCGGGAGCTGCGCGTTCCACGTCGCGACGAACTCGTGCTTCGCCGCCTCGGCCTGGTTCGCGACGGCGATCGCGTTGTTGTAGATCGCCCGCCCGCCGGCGCAGTCGCCGTCGCCCATCGCGACGCCCGCCGCGACGTAGCCCAGGTCGGCCTCCTCGGAGAGCTGCAGGGCGAGGGTGAGCTGCGCGAGCAGCGTCGCGCCGTTCGGCACCAGGTCGACGGGGGTCGTCGCGAGCGCGGTCAGCAGGTCGGTGCGGGCCTGGGTGAGTTCGCGCAGGGCTCGGATGTCGGCGTCGGTCACCGAGCAGGCGTTGAGCGGGGCGAGCACGGCGTTGACCTTCGAGCGGGCGCTCGCGGAGCTCTCGAGGATCGCGACGAGGTAGCCCACCTGATCCTGCGGCGTGTCGGCGGGGGCGTCCACGCCGTAGGCGCCCCGGCCCCGGCCCGCACCCCCGGCGCCGACCCCGGCGAAGTGGTTCTCGGCCACCGAGTGCTGCTCGAGGTCGCTCCCCGTGCCGAACTGCACGAGGGCGGGGCTCGCACTCACGCACACGAGGCGTCCGGCGTCGTTCGTGCCGCAGTAGCGCCCGCGGCCCCACTCGAGCGCGCCACCCGCGCCGCGCGTGCCGTCGACCTCGTAGACGAAGCGCGTCGGTGCGTACGTCGTCACGCCGCACGTGAGCAGCCAGCCGCCCCGCCATACCGAGAGCGAGAGTGGGAAGGTTCCGGCGGGGCAGCTCTCGATCTCCCCCGCGGGGGCGTAGCGGATCTCGCCGCGCGCGGGTGTCCAGCCCGACGCCGCGGCCTGCGAGCGCCCATCCGTCCAGACCAGCCAACCGTCGAGGGCCACCTCGAACTCGACGCCGTCGATGTCCGCCCGCACGCCCGTGGGGGTCGCCACCGCGCTCGTGCTCTGCCGCGTCTCTCCCTGCTGCACGAGGAACACGGTGACGGATGCGTCGCCCGCCTGGCAGACGAGCGTCGCGCCGCCCGACCAATCCGACCACCCGACGGGCGTCCACCCCTCGGGGCAGTCGGGCAGCTCACGCGGCATCCCCTCGACGCGCGTCGGCGCGAGGGCCGCGTCGACGCGGGTGACCTCGCCGCTGAAGAAGTCGAGGATCGCGAGCGGGGCCGCGTGGTCATGACGTGTCGCGTACATGCGGGCGAACTCGGTCAGGCCGTCGATGCGCACCCGCCATTGCCGCTCGCTCGCGAGGGTGTCGTAGGCCACGAGCGAGCCCTGCTCGAGGTTGAGCAGCACCGAGCCGGCATTCAGGTAGCCGTCGCCGTCCCAGATGGCGTCGGTTCCGGTGCGCGAGTCGAGAACGGTGCCCGTCTCGGGGTCGAGCCAGGCGAGATAGCACGGTCCGAAGAGCCACAGCTGGCTGCCCGGCTGCCACGTCGCCGCGTACGCCGCCTCCGCGGACGGGGTGTCGTAGTGCGCGCACTCGGCCTCGTGATCCCACACCACCTCGCCGTCCGGGGCGTACGCCGTCGCGCCGATCCGGTACCCCGATCCCGCCACGGCGACCCGTGACAGCGCGACCGTGTCACCCACGACCGAGACATGGGCCGCGGGCTTCCCCGCGAGGGGGCTCGGTGCGTGCTCGCCGGTGGCGAGGTCGAACACGACGGTCTCGTTGGATTCGGAATCCAGGCAATACGCGAGGCCACCGAGAGCGAGCTCGGCGCAGTCCAGGCGTGGAGCATTGCGCGACCACAGCGTCGCCCCCGTCGTGGCGTCGAGCGCGATCATCCGTCGGACGTGGAAGTCACCGGTCGGCCAGAGGGTCACCCAGATGTCGTCGGACGTGACCGCCGAGAACTCCCACGTGGCTTCCGCGCCGATCTCCCCGGGATCCATCGCGAGCGCCGTCCATGTCACGTCGGCGCCCAGCAGGTAGTCGCGCGCGGGTTCGACCTTCGCGGCGCCGGCCTCGGCGGAGGCCGGCTCGGCGCCCTCGGCGGAGGGGGCGAACAGTCCCGGCACGATCGCGATCCCCGCGACGACCGCGGCGGCCGTGCCGAGGGCGCCCACGCCGAGCACGGTCGGCAGCACCCACTTCGGGGCGGGAAGCGCCGCGACGGCGGGTGCCGCATCCGGGGCCGTGGTGTCGGGGGTCGCCGCGGGTGTCGCGTACTCCTCGATCCACTGCGCGAGCGCCGGGTAGACGTTCGGGTGCGCGAGGATCTGCGGCCCCAGCTCGGGGTGCGCGTGGGCGAGCTCCTGCAGCCGCGCGGCGGGTGTGCTCGGGTCGTTCACCTCGGCGAGCGCGGCGGTGCGGTCGGTCGACACGGGCTCCATCCCCCGGCGGGATGCTCGGGTGTTCCCGCTCGTGGCGTCAGCCTACGGTCGCACGGGGCCCGTGCGGTCGCCCCCGTGCGGGGGAGAACAGCCCGCCCTGCGCGGCACGGGCGGATGGGCGACGATGGAGACATGGTCGAGAAGGATGCCGCCCGCGCGTGGATCGCCGAGCGTCGCGAGCTCGTGGAGCAGCGTCTCGCGAGCGTCGAGCAGCGCCTCGCCACGGTGCGGGGAGCCCGCAGCGAGTGGTCCGACGAGGAGCACGACCCGGAGGGCTTCGCGCTCACCTTCGAGTGGCAGCAGGCGGAGGGCGCCCGGCGCGAGCACCGGTACGAGCTGGCCGAACTCGATGCCGCCGAGGCGCGCGTCGAGGCCGGCACCTTCGGCGTGTGCGAGGTGTGCGGCCAGGGCATCCCCGAGGGACAGCTCGAGCTGCGGCCCGCGCGCACGAGTTGCGTCGCGTGCGTCGACGGGCGGCGCTGAGGCCCCGGATCAGCTCCCGCTGCGCGGGCGTCGCATGCCGACGAGGGCGCATCCGAGCAGCAGGATGAGCACCGCCGCCGAGGCGAGCGCCGTCGCCTCGCTGCCCGAGCGGGCCAGCGTGTCACGCTGCGCCGCCGGGCTCACCGAGACCGCGACCGAGTGGGTGGCCGCGCCGATCGTCGCCGTGATCACATGGGTGCTCGCGGTGGGGAAGCGCACGACGGGGCCGGGGCCGATGACATCGCTCGGGTGGTCGCTCGTGAGGGTCGCGAGATCCGTGAGGTCGCCGAGCGGGTTGCCCCACG
>JAAYZM010000364.1 GCA_012514835.1 Actinomycetales bacterium | reverse complement strand
TCATCGACAGCGGCTTCTTCGGGCGCATCCTCTCCGTGCGCGGCGAGTTCGGTTACTGGGTGTTCGAGGGCGACTGGCAGAGCGCCCAGCGGCCCTCGTGGAACTACCGCAAGGAGGACGGCGGCGGGATCGTGGTGGACATGTTCTGCCACTGGAGCTACGTGCTCGAGAACCTGTTCGGGGCCGTCGAGGCCGTCACCGCGCGTGCCGTCACGCACGTGCCCGAGCGGTGGGACGAGCACGGCAGGCCGTACGCCGCGACGGCCGACGACGCCGCCTACGGGATCTTCGAGCTCGCGGGCGGCGTGATCGCCCAGATCAACTCCTCGTGGGCCGTGCGCGTGAACCGCGACGAGCTGGTCGAGTTCCAGGTGGACGGCACGCACGGCTCCGCCGTCGTCGGGCTGCACGGGTGCCGCATCCAGCCGCGCGAGATGACGCCCAAGCCCGTGTGGAACCCCGACCTGGTCGAGGCGACGGACTTCCGTTCCCAGTGGAGCGAGGTGCCCGCGAACGACCCGGCGGACAACGCGTTCAAGGTCCAGTGGGAGCAGTTCGTGCGGCACGTCGTGGCCGGGACCGAGCACCCGTACGACCTGTGGGCGGGCGTGCGCGGCATCCGGCTCGCCGAGGCGGGGCTCGAGTCCTCCGCGCAGGGGCGGCGCATCGCTCTCACGGATGCGGCGCCTACGAGCACAACGACGACGACGACGGACGCACCCCAGTGACCCGCGTCCTGCTCCCCCGCGCCGACGGCTCGGTCGCGTCGCGCACGCTGAACGGCCCGCGCGCGTGGCAGCGTCCCGACGGCCCCCCGCGCTCGCGTGTCGCATTCGCGGCAGCCCACGTGGTGCCCCGGATCGGCGCGGAGAACGTGCCGGGCGCCCCCGCGGAGCTCGACTGGGAGTCCACCCTGCGGTTCCGCGAGCGCCTGTGGAGCTGGGGGCTGGGCGTCGCGGAGGCGATGGACACCGCGCAGCGCGGGATGGGTCTGGACTGGGCCGCGACGCAAGAGCTGATCAGCCGCAGCGCGGCACGGGCCCGCGAGGTGGGCGGTCGCATCGCGGCGGGTGCGGGCACGGACCATCTCACGCCCGGGGCGAGCGTCGAGCAGGTGCTCGCGGGCTACCTCGAGCAGATCGAGGTGGTGGAGCAGGCGGGCGCCCAGGTGATCGTCATGGCGAGCCGCCACCTCGCGGCCGCGGCCAACGGCCCGGAGGACTACCTGCGCGTCTACTCCCGCGTGCTCGAGCAGACTGCCGAGCCCGTGATCCTGCACTGGCTCGGCGAGGCGTTCGACCCCGCGCTCGCCGGGTACTGGGGCTCGGGCGACCTCGACGCGGCGACCGAGACGGTCCTCGAGCTGATCCGCTCCCACGCGTCCGCCGTCGACGGCATCAAGGTCTCCCTCCTCGACGCGGACCGCGAGCGCGCGATCCGCGCGGCCCTGCCCGCGGGCGTGCGCCTGTACACGGGCGACGACTTCAACTACCCCGAGCTCATCGCGGGCGACCACGGCGCGCACTCGGACGCGCTGCTCGGGATCTTCGCCGCGATCGCCCCCGCCGCGTCCGCTGGTCTCCAAGCCCTCGACACTGGCGACACCGAGGCGTTCCACGAGGCCCTCGACCCGACGCTCCCCCTCGCGCGCCACATCTTCGCCGCGCCCACCTACTACTACAAGACGGGCATCGCGTTCCTCGCGTGGCTCGACGGCGCACAGCCCGGTCTCGCGATGGTGGGCGGCCTGCACAGCGCCCGCAGCGCCGTGCACCTCGCCCGGTGCCTCGAGCTCGCGGACGACGCCGGGCTCCTGGCAGACCCCGAGCTCGCGGCCCGCCGCTGGTCTGCGCTCGCGGCGACCTACGGGGTCGACGAGGCACACGGGGGCGACGAGGCATACGGGGGCGAGTCGTGAGCGCCGTCGACGTCCCCTCGGGGCGCCCCGCCACTCGCGCGACGCCCGCACCGGGCGACCCCGTGCTCGCGCGCCTCTCGCTCAACCAGAAGACGACGCCCTCGTGGGACGTGCCCGGCCTGGTCGAGGGCGCGGTGCGCGCGGGCCTCGACTGGGTGGGGCTCTGGCGCGAGCCCGCGCAGGAGTACGGCGTCGAGCGCACCGCCAAGCTCGTGGCCGACGCCGGGCTGCGCGTGTCGACGCTGTGCCGCGGAGGTTTCCTCACGGCGGCGGACGCGGAGGGACGACGGCGGGCGCTCGAGGACAACCGGCGCGCGATCGACGAGGCCGCCGCGCTCGGCACGCCGTACCTCGTCATGGTGGTGGGCGGGCTGCCCTCCGGCGACCGCGACCTCGTGGGTGCCCGCGAGCGCGTCGCGAGCGCGATCACCGAGCTCGTGGACCACGCCGCGGGCTCGGGCGTGCAGCTCTCCCTCGAGCCGATGCACCCCATCTACTGCGCGGACCGCGGCGTCATCTCGACGCTGGGGCAGGCGCTCGACCTCGCCGAACGGTTCACCCCGGATCAGGTGGGCGTCACGGTGGACACGTTCCACGTGTGGTGGGACCCCGACGTCGAGGCGCAGATCGCGCGCGCCGGGCAGCGGATCTCCTCGTTCCAGGTGTGCGACTGGATCACTCCCCTGCCCGCAGACGCGCTGCTCGCCCGCGGGGTGATGGGCGACGGGCACATCGACTTCCGCTCCCTGCTGCGGGCCGTGACGGCCGCCGGGTACACCGGTCCCATCGAGGTCGAGATCTTCCACGCGGACGTCTGGGCGGCGGACCCGGACGAGGTGGTCGCGACGATGGCCCGCCGCTACGTCGAGCACGTGCTGGGCGAGTGAAGCGACCCGCGCGCGTCCTGGTCGCCCCGGACTCGTTCAAGGGCTCGCTCGACGCCGCGGCGGCCGCCCGCGCGATCGCCACGGGGTGGCTCGCGGTGCGCCCGCGCGACGACGTGCGGCTCCTCCCCC
>JAAYZM010000363.1 GCA_012514835.1 Actinomycetales bacterium | reverse complement strand
CGTCCTTCTCGAGCGCGCTTGAAGACTCAACCGGTTGAGGTAGTGCGCGAGCCGTAGCGGAGTCGGCACCCAGGGAGTGGAACGATCAGTGCGAGCGAGATCGCGAATACACGGGCCGGCGAGACTCTCATTAATGCCCCCCGCTTTGAGACTATTGTGAGTTATCCGATAGGTGAGTCACAGCGTCGCAGTTGGACATCGCAGGTGTCAATAGGAGAACGCGCACGGGGCAGCCCCCCCTCGGCCCTGCGGCTACTTCCGCCGCACCCAGTACTTCGGCAGCAACCAGATCGCAGCCACGATCACGGCCGCCACACCGAGCACCTTCATGCCCGGGTCCGCGCCGCCGGTCCCGTCGAGGAACCCTGCCACGCCCCCGGCGAACGCGACCACCACGAGCACCCACACGGTCGAGCGCACCACGGGTCGCAGCACGTCGAGCTCGACGCGCGCGCCCCACGCGAGCCCGCCCACGAGCGCGGCGATCCGCAGCATCACGAGGATGAGTGCCGCGAGGAGGAAGGTCCGCCACGAGATCCCGCCGTCGGACGCAAGGGCCGCGATCCCGAGGCCGACGGCGAGCACCGGCGCCACGTGGTCCTGCGTGCGCCACACGATCCACGCGCTCGCGAGGATGCCGAACGCGATGGACCACCCGGCGAGCTGGGGGCTGCCCACCCCGTCCCACAGCCCGCGCGACCCGGCGGGCGCGCGCCAGCCCTGGAAGCCGACGATCAGCACGGCGAGGAACGCCGCCCCGCCCGCTCCCAAGCGCAGCCACGAGGCGGGCACGGAGGGGCGCAGGTCGAGGTCGATCTGGGCGAGGTTCATCGGCCGGCCTGCTTCCCGGGCTGGGCGTGCGAGCGGTACGCGAGGCGCATGAGCTGCACCTCCGGCCCCGCGGGACGGTCCGCACCCGGGGTCGGCACCCACGCGAACGCCTCGACCCCGAACCCGGCGAGCTCGGCGAGCCGGTCCGTGCGCTCGATCGTCACGAGCCGCACGGCGAGCCGTTCGCGCGACGTGAGCGAGTCGGTGCGCAGCGGGGGGAGGGTGTCGATCGCGATGACACGGTGACCTACGCGCCGCCACTGCCGGGCCACGAGCGCGGAGTGCGGGTCGAGGAACGTGGACAGCAGCACCACGAGCGCCCCGGACGGCAGCTGGGGCGCGCGGACGCGCTCGGTCGCGGCGCCCCGCGGGGAGGTCGTCGCGAGGTGCCACATGAAGCGGTCGAGGTGGCGGCGTCCCGTGCCCGGCTCGATGGGACGGCGGGCATCAGCCAGGTCCCGCAGCGCGACGCGGTCCCCGGCGTTGACCAGGGTGGTCGCGAGGGACGCGGCGGCCTCGCGCGCGATGTCGAGCGAGGTGTGCTCGTCGGGTCGCACGGGCTGCGCGCCGGACCACGTCGCGGCGTCGGGCCCCACGTCGTCGCGCGAGTCGAGCACCACCACCACCACGGAGTCCGCGAGCGCGAAGTCGCGCCGCACGTAGAGCTCGTCGAGCTGGGGGGAACGGCGGGCGGTGACGCGCCAGTCGATGCGCTTGAGCCGGTCCCCGGGCTGGAACTGGTGGACGTCGCGCAGCTCTCCGCCGTCGCCGGGCCGCCGCGAGGCGTGCGCACCGGTGAGCCCGCGCAAGCGGAACGGGAGGGGTAGGGGTGGCAGGCGGCGGGCCCGCGGGAGGGCCACGATGCGGGTCGCGTCGAGGCGTCCCGGTTCGGCCACGGTGGACCCGGCGGGGCCCACGGCCACGTGGTCGAACGTGAAGAGTGGCTGCGCGCCGTTGCGGGCCGAGGACGTCGAGGCGATGAGCGTGCGTCCGCCGTCGTCGTCCATCGCCACGAGCGCCTCGACGGCGAGGCTCCCGAACCTCGAGACCTGCACCCGCAGGTGCCCGGACCCGGGCGCCTCGACGCGGTAGGACGCGGCGAGGCGCTCGGCGGACATGGTGCCGTTCTTGTCGAGCTCGATGTCCTCGCTCGCGCTCACGGGCCCGGTGCCGCCGCGCCGCGCGGACCACGCGGCGGCGAGCACGGGGCCCGCGCCGAGGAGCGCGACGTCGGGCCTGCCCGCGAACACCCCGAGCGCGAGCAGCACGACGCCCGCGACGGCACCCGTGACGAAGGTGGTCGAGGGGCGCCAGGCCGCGTGCGGCGTCTCGGGGGTGGTCATCGGTTCAGCGGCCCCGCGCGGTGGCCGGGGTGGGCACAGCAGAGAGGAGTCCGACGACGACGTCCTGCGCCGAGAGTCCTGAGGCCCACGACTGCGCGGTGAGCGTGATGCGGTGCGCGAGCACGGCCACCGCGATCGCCTTGACGTCCTCGGGCGTCACGAAGTCCCGGCCCGCGAGCACGGCCCGGGCGCGCGCGACGAGCACGAGGGAGATCGCCCCGCGCGGGGACGCCCCGATCTCGACGGCCGCGTGCGCGCGGGTCGCGGCGACGAGGTCCACGCAGTAGCCCACGATGTCCGGGTCCACGGGCAGCTCCTCGACGCCCGCCTGCATGGCCGCGAGCGCCCCGCGCTCCACGACCTGCCGCACGGACGTCTCCTCCTTCTTGCGCGCGAGGCGCCGGGACACCACGTCGACCTCTTGGTCGCGGCTCGGGTAGCCCGCCGCGATGCGCACCATGAAGCGGTCGAGCTGCGCCTCGGGCAAGGGGTACGTGCCCTCGTACTCGACCGGGTTGGAGGTCGCGATCACGTGGAAGGGCACCTCGAGCTTGCGCGTGGTGCCGTCCACCGTGACCTGGCGCTCGGCCATCGCCTCGAGCAGCGCCGACTGTGTCTTGGGCGCCGTGCGGTTCAGCTCGTCGGCCAGCAGCAGACCGGTGAAGATCGG
>JAAYZM010000362.1 GCA_012514835.1 Actinomycetales bacterium | reverse complement strand
GATCCGGAGGTGTGGGACAGCTCCCACGGATTGGTGTCGGAGGGGGGACTTGAACCCCCACGCCCTTGCGGGCACTAGCCCCTCAAGCTAGCGCGTCTGCCAATTCCGCCACTCCGACGTGGGCCCCGCAACGGGTGCGGGGCGAGCGGAGACTCTAGCGCAACCGCGAGCCCCTTCCCACACGGCACCCGAGGCTGCCCGCCCGCAGGATCACCCTTGTGTGCGACCCCGTTCGGCCACCGTCGCCCGGCGCGCCTCGATCTCCTCCGGGCGAGCGCCGCCACTGCGGAGCCACTCCCCCGCCACCTCCGCTTCGAGCGCCCACGCCTCCTCCCGGGAGACCAGCGCACCCTCGTCGTAGGTGCGCAGCACACGCCGCATCGCCGTCTGGTCGTTCGAGGCGATGTCCGACGCGAGGCTCCGACAGCGCGGCAGCAGCTCGTGGTGCGGCACCACGTGGTTCACCAGACCCCACTCGAGCGCGGTCCTCGCATCGAGGAAGTTGCCCGTGGCCGACAGCTCCCTCGCCCGCCGCAACCCGACCGCCTCCGGCAGCAGCACCGTGAGCCCCCACCCGGGTTGCACGCCGACCCGTGCGTGGGTGTCGGCGAAGCGGGCACGCTCCGACGCGACGAGGAAGTCGCATGCGAGGGCAAGCTCGAACCCGCCCGTGACCGCCACGCCGTTGACGGCCCCGATGATCGGCTTGCCGATCTCGGGCAACGGGCCCCGCCGGGCGGACGCGGGCGAGGCGCTGCCGGGGTCGGCCGCAAGGTCCAGCTGGCCCGAGCCGAGCTCCTTGAGGTCGAGCCCTGCGCAGAACGCCGGGTCCGCACCGGTGAGGATGACCACGTCGACCGCGTCGTCGGCGTCGGCGCGCCGCACGGCTCGCGGGAGCTCCGCCCGCAACTCCACGGAGAGCGCGTTGCGGGCACCCGACCGGTTGAGCGTGATGGTGGCGACCCGGTCGGCCACCTCGTAGAGCAACACTTCGGACATACCGTCAGCCTCCCACCCCGCTGTCAACAGAAGCGGCGACCTGGCCCGGAGTCCGTACCCGTCAGTGCTCGCGACGTTCGACCAACCGCCCCGCGACCGCGATCAGCGCGACGGTCAGCAGTGCGGCGACGACCGCCGAGGGCAGGTACTCGGTGATCGGCTCCCCCTCGAGCAGCCCCCCGATCGCGGCGAGCAGCTCGCTGGGCACCCACCTCGCGATTGCGGGCACGACGGCGAGGAGCGGCAACATGAGCAGGACGGCGAGGCTGGCGAAGACGGTGCCTGCCACGCTGCGGAGCACACCGGCCATCGCGGCGACGACCGCGACGGCGAACGCGAGGTAGAGCGACCCGAACAGCGTGCCGAGGAGCACCTTTCCGGCCGACAGCCCGCCCAACAGCGGCACGGTGAGGCCCCACGCGCACGCGGTGCCGACCCACAGGGCGATCACCGCGGTGGCCGTCGCGACCACGAAGCGGGGCAGCACGAGCGTCCGCGCTCGCGTGACCTTCGTTCGCAGGAACGCCGAGAACTCCGGGTGCGCGTCGACGGCGAGTGCACCCGCGGCGACGACGGTGACGGCGAGAAGGCCGAGCTGGCTCGCGTTGCCGACGAACTGCATGATTCCGTCGACGGGCCGGGGGTCGGTGCCGGTGATGGTGACCTCGCCGCCCCCGAAGCGGGCGATGATCTCCTCCAGGTAGCGCGCCAGAAGCGGTCCGGTCACCCCGAAGAAGGCGTACACGCCGACCAGGAGCATCCAGCGGTGGGTGCGCAGCGTGCGCATCACCTCGAGGCGCCACAGCGTGACGGCTCTTCGGGTCGGCGCGGATCGCGTCGACTCGGATCGGCTCGGCGCGGCGCGGCTCGGCGCGGTCACCGCGTCAGCTCCAGGAAGGCGGACTCCAGGTCGGTCGCCGGGGCGAAGGACACCAGACCGGCATGGTGCTCGGCGAGCAGCCCCGGCACCTCGTGCTCGGCCGCCTCGGCGTCGTCGACCACGAGCCGAACCCGTCCCGGTGCGTACTCCTGCACCTGGAGCGCCCAGGACCGCGCCTCGATCGCCGCGACAAGGCCGGCGGCCGGAGGGCGGACCTGGAGGGCGTAGGAGGTCGAGGTGCGTGCGAGCAGGTCGGTGAGTGGCCCTTGGAACAGCAGACGCCCCCGATCGATCACACCGACCGTGTCACACACCTGCTGCACGTCTGCCAGGATGTGGGTCGAGAGGACGACCGTGGCCTGCTGCGCCAGGGAGCCGACCAGGTCGAGCACCTCTCGCCGCCCCGAGGGGTCGAGCGCCGAGGACGGCTCGTCGAGCACGAGGACCTCGGGCCTGCCGACGAGCGCTCCGGCGAGACCGAGCCGCTGGAGCATGCCGCGGGAGAACCCGCCGCAGCGACGGTCGATCGCGTCGGCCAGCCCGACCTCGGCAAGGACCTCCTCCACCCGCTCGTGCGGTGCGGCGGTGTCGGTGAGGTGCCGGGCCAGGTCGACGACCTCACGCGCGGTGAGCCACGGCTCGAACAGAGGGGTGTCCACCAGCAGGCCCATGCGCTGGCGGGGCGCCGACACCTCCACCGTGCCGGCGGTGGGACGGCGGAGTCCGGCGAGGATCGACAGCATCGTCGTCTTGCCGGAGCCGTTGGGGCCGATGAGCCCGTAAGTGGCGCCCAAGGGGACGCGCAGGTCGATCGAGTCGAGCGCGGCAGTGTCGCCGTACCGCTTCGTCAGCCCGTCGGTGCGCACCGCGAGGGCCCCATCCGGAGGCGCCGCCCCGGAGGCGTCGCCGGGTTCGCTGCGCACCTGCAGTGCCGCGGACGGGGTGGGGGCGCGGTCTTCGGCCGGCGGCCGCTCCTCGCCGCGAGGCACGCGGCCCACGAGGAACCATGCGAGGGCACCCAGCGGGAACGAGACCACGACGATGATGAGTGCCCACACCGGCTTGGGCAGATGGCGCGCCTCGTGGCGGGCGAGGTCGACGAGGCACGCGCCGATGAGCAGCGCAAACACCACCACGGCGAGCGTCACAAACAGCGCATCGGGCATCAGGGAAACCTAAACGTTGTCGCGTTCGTGTCGTGACACCGCGCGCGGGCGTGCCGGGTGACCGTCGTGCAGGTCCAGCCCTGCCAGACTCGGCTCCATGACCGAACCCGCGCGCGACCCCGCCGTCACCCAGCTCTACCCCGCCTACGGCCTCGTCATCGGCGCCGTCGTAGGCCTGCTCCTGGGCGCGCTCGACGTCGTGCACCTTGCGTGGGGGCTCATCGGCGGCGCCGTCATCGGTCTCGTCGCCGGCGCAGCCGTCTGGGCGCTGGCCTCTCGTCGCTGAGAGGCGCGGCGGATCTCGCCCCGCGCTCAGCCGGCCGGCTCGAGCTCCTCCAG
This sequence comes from Actinomycetales bacterium, assembly GCA_012514835.1. Taxonomy (GTDB): domain Bacteria; phylum Actinomycetota; class Actinomycetes; order Actinomycetales; family Cellulomonadaceae; genus JAAYZM01. The sequence goes on along the minus strand of JAAYZM010000362.1, from coordinate 480 downwards.
CTCCACCGGCACCTCGCTCATCGCCGGGTAACCCGACGCGAGCGCCTCGATGTCGTCCTTCGGGTCCGGGTTCGCGAGGTCGCACTCCGACGTGAAGATGTTGGTCCCCTCGGGCAGCTCCTCGGCGAGCGGGACCTCGACCACGTCGCCCATGTCCTCCGAGGCGCAGGTCGGCACGTTGAAGCTCACCGCCACGTCGGTCTCGTACGTGCCGGCGACGAGCTCGTCGCGGCGCTCGGCGATCCACTCCGCCACCAGGTCCGCGGCGACGCCGAACTCGTCCTCGTTGAACTCGAGCCCGGCGCTGCCCGCCACCGCCGGGATGCCCCGGTCGACCGCGGTGCGCACGATCCCCAACGTCCCCGAGACCACCGCGACCGGCCCGATGTTCTGCGCGTCGTTCACCCCGGCCACCACCACGTGGGGCTCCAGTCCCAGCTCGTCGAGCGCCACCCCGATCACGTCCGCGGGCAACCCGTG
>JAAYZM010000361.1 GCA_012514835.1 Actinomycetales bacterium | reverse complement strand
CGTGGCGGGCGGACCCGGACGGCCGCGCGGACCTCGCGGCGCGCGTGACCGCGGAGGCCGAGGCGCGCACGGTGGGGCTGACCGTGGTCGAGGGCTCGGACGTGAGCTTCTTCGCGCGCGAGGGCTCGGTGCCCGTGACGGTCGACAACGCCCTCGCCGCGGACGCGAACGTGCTGGTCGAGCTGCGGCCTGACTCGGGCGTGCTCGTGGCGGACGAGCCCGTCGAGGCGCTCGTGGCCGCCGGCGAGCAGACCACCGTGTGGGTCCCCGTGCAGTCCGTGGCCAACGGCGACGTGACGATCGAGGTGCGCCTGCTGTCCCCGGAGGGACAGGTCGTGGCGCCCACGTCGAGCTTTGCGGTGCGCGTGCGCGCCGACTGGGAGTCCGTGGGCACGTGGGTGATCGCCGCGCTGCTGGGCGCCGCCTTCGTCGCGGGCATCGTGCGCACCGTGCGCCGCGGCAAGACCCACACGCGCGTCGACGCCGCGGACGTGCCCGAGCTCGCGCGGGAGACGGGCGAGTGAGCGGGCAGGACCCGAGCGCGGGGGGAGCGGGCGCGGAGGGTCCGACGACGGACGGTCCGACGACGGCGTCCGGCGGACCGACCGGCCTGGGCCGCAACGCGGCGATCCTCGCGTCGGGGACCGCGGTCTCCCGGGTGCTCGGCGTCGTCCGCACGTCCTTGCTGTTCGCCGCGATCGGCGGCGTCGGGCTCGCCGCGAACGCGTTCGACCTCGCCAACAAGCTGCCCAACATGATCACGATGCTCGTGGCGGGCGGCGTGCTCAACGCGGTGCTCGTGCCGCAGGTGGTGCGCGCGTACCAGTCCGGCAAGGGCGACGACTACACGCAGCGGCTCCTCACGCTCGGTGCGCTCGTGCTCCTCGGGGTCACGGTCCTGTTCACGGCGGGCGCGGGCCTCGTGGTGCACCTGTTCGCGCTGCGCGCGGGCGACGAGCTGCGCTCCCTCGCGACGGTGTTCGCGGTGTGGTGCATCCCGCAGGTGTTCTTCTACGGGATGTACACCCTGTTCGGGCACGTGCTCAACGCGCGCGGACGCTTCGGGCCGTTCACGTGGGCGCCCGTGGCCAACAACGTCGTGGCGATCGTGGGCCTGCTCGTGTTCATCGGCGTGTTCGGCACGTTCGAGGCGGGGGGGCCGCTCGGCTCGGCCGCGTGGTGGACGGGCCCGCGGGTCGCGCTGCTCGCGGGGTTCGCCACGCTCGGCGTCGTCGTGCAGGCGCTCGTCATGATCCCTCCGCTGCGCGCGCTCGGCCTGCCCTTGCGCCCCCGGTGGGGGTTCCGCGGGGTGGGGCTGCGCAGCGCGGGCCGCGTCGCGGGCTGGACGTTCGCGGCCCTCGCCGTGGGCTACGTCGGGGTCATCTTCTCGACCAACGTCCAGACGGCGGCGGACGACGCCGCGGCCCAGGCCCCCGAGCTCGCGATCGCGGGCAACGCCGCCTACTCGAACGCGTTCCTCGTGGGGATGCTCCCGCACTCGCTCATCACCACGTCGCTCGTCATGGTCATGTTCACCCAGCTCGCGAAGCACGCCGCGGCGGGGAACACCGCGGCCGTGCGGCACGACTTCGCGCACGGGCTGCGCGTCGTGGGTGTGTTCACGGTGTTCGCGGGGGTCGCGCTGTGCGTGCTGGCCCTGCCGATCATCCGCATCGTGTTCCCGTCCGCGACCCCGGGCGTCGCGTCCGCGACCTCGCGCGTGGTGGTCGCGTTCGGGGCGTGGCTCGTGCTGCTCGGCGCGTGGGCCCTGTGCCAGCGCATCTACTACGCGTACGAGGACGCCCGCACCCTGTTCTTCATCCAGTCCGCGATGGCCGTGGTGGTCTCGCTCGGCGCGCTCGCCGCCGCGACGTTCCTCCCGCCCGCCTCGTGGGTGGTGGGCGTGGTGGCCGCCCAGGGCGTCTCGCACGTGCTCGGCGTGGGCCTCGCCCTCGTGGGGCTGCGGCGCCGCCTCGGGGCGTTCGGCCTCGGCGGCGTGATCCAGATGCACGTGCGCGCCCTCGTCGCGGCGCTCGTGGTGGGCGTGCCCGGGTGGCTCGCGCTGCACTGGGTGGGAGGCGTGTCCGACGGCGGCTTCTGGCACGCCGTCGCCACCACGGCGGGCCTCGGCCTCCTCATGGCGGCCGGGTACGTGGGGCTGCTGCGGCTCATGCGCGTGCGCGAGCTCGCCGAGCTCGCGGCCCCGCTGCTCGGGCGGCTGCGCCGTTCACGGTCTGGAGGAGGCACCGCGTGACAGGCGACCTGCGTACGATGTCCCACCGAAGCCCCGATGCGCAGGAGGAACGGTGACGACCCCCACCCAGCCGGGCGCCGTGCTGGCCAGCAGGTACCGGCTCGAGCGCGAGCGCGGCGACTCCCTGTCTCAGGTGGAGCACTGGCGCGCCGTGGACCAGGTGCTCGACCGCGCCGTCGAGTTCTACGTGCTGCGGGACGGCAACGTCGACGCGGCCCTCGATGCCGCGCGGCGGGCGGCCCTCGTCTCCGACCCGCGCCTCGTGCGCGTCCTCGACGTGGGCCAGGAGGACGGCATCTCCTTCGTGGTCACCGAGAAGGTGGGCGGCCGGTCGCTCGCCGAGATCGTCGCCGCGGGTCCGCTGCCGGCCGACCAGGCGCGCGCCGTCGTCGGCGAGCTCGCCGTGGGCCTCGAGACCGCACGTCGCCGCGGGGTCCACCACCTCGCCCTGCGCCCTTCCGTGGTCTACATCGAGCCCTCGGGCGCCGTCGTCCTCACGGGCCTCGCCGTCGAGGGTGCGCTGCTCGGCCTGGACCGGGCGGACGCCCGGGCCACCACCCGCACCGACGCGGTCGCCCTGGTCCAGCTGTTGTACGCGGCCCTCACGGGACACTGGCCCGGAGCCGCGAGCGGCGACGCGCTCGCGCTGCCCGCCGCACCCGTGACGGACGGCGCGACGGCCCCGCCCGCGGAGCTCGTCGCGACCGTGCCCAACGACCTCGACACCCTGTGCGCCGTGACGTTCGGCCCGCACGAGGACGGCCCGCACAGCCCCGCCGAGCTCGCCGCGGACCTCGAGCCGTGGGCGCCCGTGCACGGTGCGCAGCTCATCG
>JAAYZM010000360.1 GCA_012514835.1 Actinomycetales bacterium | reverse complement strand
CGGCGGCAGGGTGAGCAAAGGTCAGCGGCATCGGGATCAGGGTAGGCGTTCGTGACCACCTCGCGGCCCATGCCGTACGCACGACGCTCGCTTGGTCCGGAAACGGCGAACGACACCCCGCGGGGTGCCGTTCGCCGTTTCCGGACCAAGCGAGCGTCGTGCGTACGGCATGGGCCGCGAGGTGGTCACGAACGCCTACCCTGATCCCGATGCCGCTGACCTTTGCTCACCCTGCCGCCGTCTTGCCGTTGATGCGCGGCCCGCTGGTGCCCTTGGCCCTTGTCGCGGGCGCGCTCGCGCCCGACGTGCCGTACTTCCTGCGAGCGCTGCGTATCCCCGTGAGCGCGCAGTCCTGGTGGGAGCCCTTCGTCAATGCCACGACGACGCACTCATGGCTTGGAGCTCTGACCGCCGCGGCGCCGCTCGCTGTTGTCCTCTACCTCGCCTTTGCGTTCTGCGAGAGGCCCGCCCGGTGGGCGCTGCCGGCGACCGGCCCGGTGGCGAGGCGGGCTCGTGGACCGCTCTGGCTCGTCTGGGTCGTGGTGTCGCTCGTGCTCGGCCTCTTGACGCACGTGGCCTGGGACATGCTGACCGAGAGCAACCGTCTCCACCAGCACCTCAGCACCGCCGTCGGCCTGGTCGTGCTCGTGGTCGTGGGCTGGCGGCAGCGCGGCCGGTGGCTCACGTCCTCGGACCCGGCGCGGCGGACCCGGTTCCTCCGGGTGATGGCGGCCTTCATCGGGGCCGTCGCAGTCGGCGTGGTCCTCGTGACCGTGGTGCGCCACGAGGCGGGTGACGGAGCCGAACGGCTGCTCTCGAGCGCCGCACTCGGTGCCGGGCTCGGCGCGGCAGTCGCCGCCGTCGGGTTGACCGTCGCGTGGTGGGTGGTCCGGCCGGGGGAAGATTCTGGCTCCACACCGGGTTGACCCAGGTGTGCCCGTGGGCCTGGACCCGCGGGCCCGGTGCGCCTCGACCTGAGCGCCCGCACCGCTCAGCAGATCTGAAGGTTGGTTTCTGTGACATCCCGCCCTGCCCTCGCGCCGAGCGCTGCCCCGTGGCAGTCGATCGAACCGGCCGCCCACGACGTGCGCCTCGTGGTGTGCGACATGGACGGCACGCTGCTCACTCAGGCCGGTGAGCTGCCCGAGGGATTCGCCGCGATGCGCGCGACGCTGCGCGAGCGCGGCATCGCGTTCGTGCCCGCGAGCGGCCGCCAGCACGCGACGCTCGCCCTGATGTTCCCCGAGGACGACTCGTTCGTCGCGGACAACGGCAGCCTCGTGGCCCACGAGGGTCGTGTGATCGGCACGTCGCTCGTGGCACGGGACGCGGTGCGGCACGTCATCGAGCTCGCTCGCGCGTACACGGCGTCGGACCTGGGCGTCGTGGTCTGCGGGGTGAGCACCGCGTACATCGAGCGCACCGACCCGGCCTTCGTGGCGGAGGTCGACAAGTACTACGCGAGCCTCGAGGTGGTCGAGGACCTGACGCTCGTGGCCGACGACGTCCTCAAGGTCGCGATCTTCGACTTCGACGACGCCGAGCCCATGGCCGCGACGATGCTCCGCGACGTGGCGCAGACCCACCAGGTGGTCGTCTCGAGCAAGCACTGGGTGGACGTCATGCACCCGGAGGCGAACAAGGGAGTCGGTGTGAAGGCGCTGCAGGCGGCGCTCGGCGTCGGCCCCGCCCAGACCGTCGCCTTCGGTGACTACCTCAACGACCTCGAGCTGCTCGACGCCGCGGGGCTGTCCTTCGCGATGGCCAACGCGCACCCCGAGGTGCACGCGCGGGCGCGGTACGTCGCCCCGCGCAACGTGGACGACGGCGTCCTGCGGGTGCTCGCCCACCTCCTGGGCTGAGCGCTCCTGTCCGCCCCTCGGCCCCCGGTCGCGCGGGGGACGAGCCTGACTAGGCTGGACAAATGACCACCACGCCTGCCGCCCGCGCCCAGACCCTCCGCGACCTCCACGCCGCCCCCGAGATCCTTCGGGTGGTCAACGTGTGGGACGTGATCTCCGCGAAGGCGGTCCTGGACCTGCCGCAGACGAAGGCCCTCGCGACGGCCGGTCACTCGATCGCCGCGACGTTCGGCTACCCGGACGGCACCATCCCGTTCGACCTCACGCTCGACATGGTGGGGCGCATCGTCGAGGCCGCCGGGGACGTCCCCGTGAGCGCGGACCTCGACAACGGCTACGACGACCCGGCCGAGACCACGCGCCGGGCGATCGGCGTCGGCATCGTCGGTGCGAACGTCGAGGACCGGCTGCTTCCCGTCGCGGAGTCGGCTGCCCGCGTGGCCGCCGTCGTCGGCGCTGCGGACGCCGAGGGCGTGCCGTTCGCGCTCAACGCTCGCACCGACGCGTTCGTGCGCGGGGGCGACAAGCCCGTCGAGGAGAAGATCGCCGACGCGATCGAGCGCGGCCGCGCGTACCTCGACGCGGGCGCGGACATCATCTTCGTGCCCGGTGTGCTCGACGCGGACGTCACGCGCCAGCTCGTCGCGGGCATCGGCGAACGCAAGGTCTCGGTGATCGGCCTGCCCGGCGCGCTGGCGGCGGCGGAGTACGAGGCACTCGGCGTCGGCCGCATCTCCTACGGCCCCACGACGCAGCGGGTCGCCCTTACCGCCCTGCAGGACGTCGCGAAGAGCCTCTACGCCGACGGCGTGATCCCCGGATCCACGCGCGCCCTGAACTGAGCGGCGCGCGTGCTCTCGGCGGAAGCCGCCGCGGAGGTGCGGGCGGCCCTCGAGGTCCGACGGCGGGAAGCGGGTGAGCGCCTCGCCGGGCTGCGCGCGCAGTTCGCCGAGGTCGTGGACGCTGCCGCGGGTGCCAACGTCGACGACGAGCACGACCCCGAGGGCGCGACGATCGCCTTCGAGCGCTCGCAGGTCGACGCGCTCGCGCGCAGAGCGCAGCAGGACCTCGAGGACGTCGCCGCGGCGCTCGAGCGCTTTGAGGACGGCTCCTTCGGCGCGTGCGAGGTGTGCGGCGAGGCGATCCCCCTCGAGCGGCTGCGCGCGCGACCCATGGCGCGAACGTGCGTCGCGTGCGCGTCCCGGCGGTGACCTCTCACGCGCTCGTCCTGGACGGAGCGCGGTGCATCTTCTCGTCGAGCGCGCTGGCTTCCGTCAGCCGAGCACGTCGCGCCGGGCGAGCGCTCCCGTCGCCGCGCCGACGAGCACGAGCGAGGCGCCGACGAGCAGGGTGAGGCCCGGCAGGTCCGCACCGTTCGTGAGGGGCGCCGTGCCGAAGGCCCAGTCGTACGGCGAGAGCCGACGTAGCCAGTCGAGGCTCTCGCTGTTGTTCGCGAGAGCCTGGAGCACGTAGCCGACGACGGCGATCCCGGCGCCGGCCCCCACGCCCCAGGACCGCCGCCCGCTCACGGCTCCCACGGCGAGCGCGGCCGTCGCGGAGAGCAGGCCGAGGCACACCCACGCCGCGGTCACGGCGAGCAGGTTGCCGAGGTCGAGCTCGAGCTGGCAGGGCCCGTTGAGTGCCGCGACAACGACGAAGACGACGACGCCGAGCCCCGCGATCCGCGCCGCGAGCGCCCCGGCGGACTCGAGGGCGTACTGCACGCGACCCACCCCGTGGGAGAGCGTGAGTTCGAGGCGACCGGACTCCTCGGCGCCGCCGATAAATGCCGCGCCCCACGAGACGCCCGCGATCGTCAGGAGCACGAAGCCGATGAGGCCGAAGATCGTGGCCTGGGTGTATCCCGCGCCGGACGTGATGTCTCCGTAGCCGAGGGTGCGCACGAGCTCTGGGGGGAGTGACGCGACGAGCTCGGCGAGCTCGGGCGACTGCATCGAGGGGAACAGCGGGAGGTAGAGCACCTCGACCCCGGCCACGCCGGCGGACCAGCCGAGCAGCGAGCGGCGGCCCTCGGCCATCCAGCGGCGCAGCACGGGGAGGGTAGAGAAGGCGGTCCGCTGCTCGCGCTCGGTCCGGGTGGTTGCGGAGGTGGCGGTCATGACGCTTCCTTCGCCCGGGCGTACAGATCGAGCACGGACTCCTCGAGGTCGGGCTCCTCGATCGTCAGGTCCCGGATGGTGCCCGTCGCGATGGCCCGCACGACGGGATCCACGTCCCCGCGCACCGTCACGGCCACCCGTACGAGCTCGGCGGTCCCCGTGACGTCGACGTCGTCGGTCCCTTCGACCGCCGCGAGGGCGGCCCGGATCTCCGCGGGGGAGGTTCCCGTGAGCGTCGCGTGCAGGCGGCGCGTGCCCGCGATGCGCAACGAGGCGACGTCTCCCTCGGCGACGACGCGGCCGTCCGCGAGCACGAGCACGTCGTCGGCCGCTTGCTGGATCTCGCTCAGGATGTGCGAGGAGAGCAGCACCGTCTGGCCGTTCGCGCTCGCCTCGCGGACCATCGCGAGGAACTCGCGCTGGACGAGCGGGTCGAGGCCGCTCGTCGGCTCGTCGAGCACGAGCAGGTCGGGCCGGTGCATGAACGCCTGGACGAGCCCGACCTTCTGGCGGTTGCCCTTCGAGAGCGCGTGGACGGGGCGGCTCAGGTCGAGACCGAGCCGCTCGGCGAGCGTCTCGATCGTGCCGGGGGCCACGGGTCCGCTGAGCTCGGCGAGGTGTCGCAAGAGCGCGCCGCCCTTGATCCGGCCGTCGAGGCGCAGCTCGCCTGGGACGTACCCGATGCGCCGGCGCAGGCTCGCCCCGCCCGCACGCGGGTCCACACCGAGCACGGTCACCGAGCCCGCGCTCGGCCGGATGATGTCGAGCAAGAGCCGCAGCGTGGTCGTCTTGCCCGCGCCGTTGGGCCCGATGAGCCCGAACACGCTCCCGGTGCGGACGGTGAGGTCGAGGTCGTGGAGCGCCTCGTGCGAGCCGTAGCTCTTCGACAGACCGACGGTCTGGATCGCGAGGGTCATGGTTCGAGCACCTCCTGGGCGGTGCGGAAGAGTCGGTCGTCGGTGTAGATGCCGTGCGTGAGCACGTCCATGAGCGGCAGCGTCGAGCGGCGGTAGAGCTCGCCGGACATCTCGTCCGCCCCGAGTGCGGCGGCAAGGTGCTGGCCGAGCACGAGCGGTGCGACGCCCCACGTCGCGAGGTGGGCGGCCACGACGTCGCGGTCGGGGACGTCGCGCATGACGCCCGCGTCGATCTGCTCGTCCATCATCTGGCGGGTGCCGGCGACGAGGGCCGCGAACAGCTGGGCGCCCGCGCCCGAATCCCCGGTGAGCATGCGCGCGATGTAGGTGAGCTGCGGGCGGTTTCCCTCGAAGTCGGCGAGCCACGCCTGGATCTCGGCAGCTGCCGCGGCCCCCTGGAGGAGCTCCTTGCGGGCGAAGAGCGCGCTCGTGACGTGCTCGTCGCACGCGTGGCGCAGCTGCTCCTTCGAACCGAAGTGGTGCAGCACGAGGGCAGCGCTCACGCCGGCGCGCTCGGCGATGTCTCGCACGCGAGCACGTTCGAAGCCGTCGCGGCCGAACAGCTCGATCGCCGCGTCGCGGATGCGTGCCCGCGCGGTGAGGTCGTCGGTTGCTGAACCCATGTTCAGCACACTAAACCTCTGTTCAGTCGCCTCGCAAGACCCGGGTCAGATCTGCTCGCTCGGCGAGCCCTCGAGGCTCTCCTCGACCTGGTCCTCGTCGGGGAGCCCGTCGCGGTTCATGTCCGCGTCCCGGGCCCGTCGCGCGTCCCAGCGCAGCATCACGGCGCCGGCGATCGCGGCGATCCCCGAGGCGGCAAGGATCGCGATCTTCCCCGCCGCCGTGCGGTCCGGGTCGGCGAACGAGAGCTCGGCGATGAGCAGGGAGACGGTGAAGCCGATGCCCGTCAGCAGCCCGATCGGCAACAGGTCGCGCAGGCCGATGCTCGGGGGCAGGCGCAACGGGCTCACCTTCGTGACGAGCGCCGTGACGCCGAGCACCCCGACGAGCTTGCCGATCAGGAGGCCGGCGCCGACGGCGAGCGCGACGGGGTGGCTCAGCGCTCCCGCGAGCCCTCCGCCCTCGCTCAGCACCACGCCCGCGCTGAAGAACGCGAAGAGCGGGAGCGCGACGACGGTCGAGAAGGGTCTGACCTTGTGCTCGAAGTACGCCGTGCGGGCGATCTTCTCTCGCAGCACCGGGCGCGCGGGGACGCTCAGCCCGAGCACCACTCCCGCCACCGTGGCGTGCACCCCGGACTCGTGCATGAGCACCCAGGTGATGATCGCGAGCACCGGCAGGAGCAGCGAGCGGACACCCAGCACGCGCACGGCGGCAGCGAAGAGCGCGGCGCTCGCGAGCGCACCGAGCAGGTAGCCGATCTGGAGGTCGGCGGTGTAGAAGGCGGCGATGACGATGATCGCCAGGAGGTCGTCGACGACGGCGAGCGTGAGCAGGAACAGCCGCAGAGCCACCGGGAGCCCTCGCCCGAACACCGCGAGCACGCCGAGGGCGAAGGCGATGTCCGTCGCGGTGGGGATGGCCCAGCCGTGCCGCGCGCCGCCGTCCCCCGCGAGCGTGACGACCACGAGGAAGATCACCGCGGGCAGGATCATGCCGCCGATCGCGGCGAGGATCGGTACCCCGGCGCGCTTGGGGTCGCGCAGGCCACCCGTGACGAGCTCTTGCTTGAGCTCGACGCCCACGACGAAGAAGAAGATCGCGAGCAGGCCGTCCGCCGCCCACGTCGCGAGCGAGAGGTCGAGGTGCAGGGCAGCGGGACCGACCCGCAGTGCGCCGAGCGCGGCGTAGCTCTCGCTCCAGGGCGAGTTGGCCCACGTCAGCGCGACGGCCGCCGCGACGAGCAGCAGTGTCCCGCTGGTCGTCTCGAGGGCGGACCAGCGCTTGATGCGTGCTCGCACGGTGGTCGGGTTGTCAGTCATGGGTCTCCGGGACGTTCTCGGGCGCCGCCAGCGGGTGCGCCGACGGCTCCGCCGACCAGACTTCCCGGCACACCAGCATCAACCGTACCGGGCGACGAACCCCCGCGCGGCAGCGGCTCGGTTCAGGGCTTCGACGCGAGATAGACCGTGTTGGAGACCGTGCGCAGCCCCGAGTCGTCCGTGAACGGGACGACCCGTGCCTCGCACTCGGTCAGTGCGCCGCGCAGCACCGCGAGGTACTCCTCGTCGGGCGGGTCGTTGGACCACAGCGCGAACACCCCGCCGGGGCGCAGCCACTCGGCGATCCGCGCGACGCCGGGCGGGCCGTAGAACGGGGAGTGCGCCGGGCTCAGCACGTGCCGCGGGGAGTGGTCGATGTCCACGATCACGGCGTCCACGAGCGGTTGGGCGGGATCGAGCCACGGCGCCCCGCCCATCGCGATCGCGAAGAAGTCGCCGAGCACGAGCCGGCATCGCGCGTCGGAGACGAGGGTGGGCCCGAGGGGCACGAGGCCGTCCTGGTGCCACTGGATCACGGGTTCGAGAGCGTCGACGACGGCCAGCCCGCGGACGCGCTCGTCCTCGAGCACGGCCGCCGCGGTGTACCCGAGCCCGAGCCCGCCGACGACGACGTCGAGCTGCCGCTCGGGCGCGCGCTCGAGCGCGAGGCGCGAGAGCTCCACCTCACCGTCGGTGAACTTGCTGGACATCAGGAAGTCGTCGTCGAGCTTGACCTCGAAGATGTCCATGCCCGTCTGGGGGTCGATGCGACGACGCAGGCTCGCGGCGCCCAGCGGCGTCTCCTGGTAGGCGAGCTCTTCGAACCGGCGGCGCGTCATGCCGAGCATTGTGTCGCAGACCTCGCTTGACGCACGTCAAGGCGCCCGACGGCGCGAGCTCCTAGGGTCGCAAGCAGATCACCCGCAGAGGGCGGGTGAACCCGATGGAAGGAATGGACATGACCTCCACCACCCCCACCTCGACCCGCACCACGCTGCGCGCCGAGGGCTTCGCGTGCCCCTCGTGCGTCACCAAGATCGAGAAGCAGGTGGGGCGACTCGAGGGCGTCGACGCCGTCAAGGTCCACTTCGCCTCGCAGCGCATCGAGGTCGACCACGACCCGAAGACGGCCGACGTCGCCGCGCTCGTCGCGGCCGTCGCGAAGGCCGGCTACACGTCCACGCCCGCGGCGTTCTGAATCCACCAGCACGAGCGCGGCGGCACGGCACGAGATCGAGATCCACGAGGAGTGAGGAACCCATGATGACGAGAGCGAGCCGCTGGTGGCAGGGACCATGGCGGGTGCCGGCCGTGTCCGGCGCGCTGATCCTGACGGCGTTCTTCGCTGCCCGGGCGCTCGGGTCCGGCACCGCGAGCAACGTCCTCATGGTCGGGGCAGCGCTCGTGGCGGGTGCCCCGATCGCGCGGACCGCGGTGCGGGCCCTCGTGGCGCGCAGCATGAGCATCGACCTGCTCGTGACGGTCGCGGCGGTGGGCGCCGTCGTCGTCGGCGAGTACTGGGAGGCCGCCGCGGTGACCTTCCTCTTCGCGATCGGGCACGCGCTCGAGGTGCGCACCCTGACCAAGACGCGGTCGGCGCTCGCCGCGCTCGTCGCGGTCGCGCCCGACGTCGCCGTCGTCGTGCGGGGCGGCGAGCAGGTCGAGGTGCCCGCGGCCGCCGTGCGCGTGGGCGAGACGGTGCTCGTGAAGAACGGTGCGAAGGTGCCGGTCGACGGCGTCGTCCTGGCCGGCACGGGCGCGCTCGACGAGGCGAGCATCACCGGGGAGTCGATCCCGGCAGAGAAGGCTGCGGGGGACACGGTGTTCGCGGGGACCGTCTCGCGCGGCGGCTTCCTCCAGGTCGAGGCCCGCGGGGTGGGCACGGACACGACGCTCGCGCGCATCATCCACCGCGTCGAGGAGGCCCAGGACGCGAAGGCGCCCACCCAGCTGTTCATGGACCGTTTCGCGCGCTGGTACACCCCCGGCATCATGGCGATGTCGCTCGTCGTCGGCCTCCTCACGCGCGACGTCGTGCTCGCCCTGACGCTCCTCGTGATCGCGTGCCCCGGCGCGCTCGTCATCTCGATCCCCGTCTCGGTGGTCGCGGGGATCGGCCGCGCCGCGCGCGACGGCATCCTCATCAAGGGTGGCGAGCACCTCGAGACCGCGGCGCGGATCGACGCCGTCGCGCTCGACAAGACGGGCACCCTCACCGAGGGCCGGCCCGAGCTGACCGACGTCGTCGTCCTCGCTCGGGACGCGACGCGCAGCGACGTCCTGGAGTGGGCCGCGCGGGCCGAGGCCGGCTCGGAGCACCCTCTCGCGCGCGCCGTGCTCGATGCGGCGGCCGCCGAGGGGCTCGCGAGCCCGGGACTGCCGGACAGCACCGAGCCCGTGCCCGGGCAGGGCATCGCGGTGACGGCGCGCGCCCGGCGCATCCTCGTCGGCAACGCCGCGCTCCTGGCGGGCTTCGGGCTCGCCGACGACGGCGCGGTCGCGGCGGCCGAGACGCTCGCCGCCGCGGGTCGCACGCCCATGATCGTGGCCGTCGACAACGAGGTGCTCGGCGTGATCGCCGTCGCCGACCGCGTCCGCGACACGGCGGCGAGGATGGTTGCCGGGCTGCACGCCGCAGGGGTCCGCGAGGTCGCGATGCTCACGGGTGACGCCCCCAGGGTCGCCGAGGCCGTCGGCCGGCGCGTCGGCATCGACGAGATCCACGCGGGGCTCCTGCCCGAGGACAAGCTCGAGGCGGTGCGAGCCATGCAGGCCCGCGGGCGCACGGTCGCGATGGTCGGCGACGGCG
>JAAYZM010000359.1 GCA_012514835.1 Actinomycetales bacterium | reverse complement strand
CGGTCGTGTGGTCGGCCTCCCGCACGAGCCTCGTCGCGCTCGCTGCCGTCGGCCTCGCCGCCCTCGGGCTCGTGCTCGTGCGTGACAAGGGCCGGTTCGCGGCGTGGTGGCTCGCCGTCGTCGCCGCCTGCGCGATCGCCCTCCCGTTCGTCACGAGGGCGCCGACGGCGTTCACGAATCGGGGTGGGTACTGGATCGCCTCGCTCGAGTCCTGGCGCTCGAGCCCGTGGCTCGGTCACGGCGCCGACTTCTTCAAGCAGATCGCCCTCGGTGACGAGAACCTCGGCGGGCACGCGTACCACGCGCACAACCAGGTCGTGCACGTCCTCGTGACCGGGGGGCTCGTCCTCGCGGGCATCGCGCTCGCGGTGCTGATCCTGCTCGGCGTGCGCGCCGTGCGCTGGGCGCGGCGCGGGTTCACGTGGCCCGTGCTCGTGCTCACAGCGCTCGCCGTCACGGCGAGCTTCGAGGTGACGATCGGGCTCGTCGACCGGCTCGTGTGCGTCCCCTTCGTCCTCGTCCCGCTCGGGCTCGTGGCGTTCGCGGACCCCGAGCTCGAACGCGCGTGACCGCGCTCGCCCAGCGCGCGGCGCGCGGCACGGCCGCGACACTGCTCGCCCAGCTCGCGCGCTTCGTGCTGCAGTTCGGCTCCGTCCTCGTCCTCGCACGGCTCCTCGTCCCCGCCGACTTCGGCATCGTCGCGATGGTGACGGCCGTCATCGGCATCGCCGAGATCTTCCGCGACTTCGGGCTCTCGGCCGCGGCGATCCAGGCCCCGGAGCTCTCGCGCGAGCAGCGCACCAACCTCTTCTGGGCCAACTCGGTGCTCGGCGTCGCGTGCGCCTTCGCCGCCGTCGCACTGACACCAGCGCTCGTCGCGCTCTACGACGAGCCCCGGCTCGGCTCCGTCGTGCCCGCGCTCGCCGGGGTCTTCGTCCTCTCGGGGCTCAACTCGCAGTACCGCGCGAGCCTCACGCGCGACATGCGGTTCGGGGCGCTCGCCGCCTCGGACGTCATCGCGCAAGCCGTCGGCGCCGCCGTCGCGATCGGGCTCGCGTGGGCCGGGGCGGGCCTGTGGGCGCTCGTCGCCCAGCAGCTCGTCGTCGCCCTCACGTCGCTCACCGTCAACGCGGGCAACGCGCGCTGGCTCCCCGGCCGCCCCGTGCGCGGCGCCCCGATCCGCGGCTTCATGCGCTACGGCTCGGGATTCCTCGGTGCGCAGTCGCTCATGTACGCGACGTCGAACATCGACGCCGTGGTCGTCGGGGCCGCATGGGGGAAGGTCGAGATCGGCCTGTACTCGCGCGCCTACCAGCTGCTCATGGTGCCGCTCAACCAGATCAACGCGCCCCTGACGCGAGTCGCGCTGCCCGTCCTGTCACGCATCCAGGAAGACACGGCGCGACTCGCCCGCTACGTGGGGCGCGCCCAGCTCGTCGTCTGCTACGTCACGACGCTCGTGCTCGCCGTCGCGGCCGCGCTCGCCGAGCCGCTCGTGCACGTCCTGTTCGGGCCGGGGTGGGAGGGCGTCGCGCCGATCTTCGCGATCCTCGCGATCGGCGGCATCTTCCGTGCCGCGGCGTCGGTCGCGTACTGGACGTACCTCGCGCGGGCCCTCACGGGTGCGATGTTCCGCCTGCAGCTGTGGACGCGGCCACTCATGGTCGCCGTCATCGTCGCGGGCACGCCGTGGGGCGGCCGGGGGGTCGCGACGGGTGTCGCGATCGCCTACGCGGGGTACTGGGTCGCAAGTCTCGTGGACGTCGGGCGTCGCACAGGGATCCCGGTGGCGCCGTACTTCGGCAAGGCGATCTTCGCGCTGCTCGCCGTCGCCGCGCCGGCTGCTTCCGCGGCGTGGGGGGCGAGCCTCGCCGTCGAGGGCGCCCCGGTCCGCGTGCTTCTCGGTCTCGCGGCGGCGGCCGGCGCGCTCGGGCTCCTGTGGCTCGCTGTCCCCGCGGTGCGCCGGGACCTCGCCGTGCTCGCCGACTTCGCTCGGCAGGCGTCGCGCCGCGCCCGCTGAGCCGTCGGGGCGTCGTCCTGCGGGTGGCGCCGGCTACGTCGCGGCGGGGCCGCGCCGGTACTCGTCGGTCCGCACCCCGAAGACGGACGCCACGAGCCCGGCACCGAAGAGCAGCACCTTCGTGTCCGAGGCGCGCGGCCCGAGGTTCAGCACGGTCCCCACGAGCGTCCGCACGACGCCGACGGCGGTCCGTACGGCGCCCTTCGCGAGGACGACGGGGCGCGGGCTGTCGCGCAGCATCATGCGTCCGAATGCCGCACCGCCGCGGAACTCGCGGTGCACGAGCCAGCGCGCCGTGAGCCGTGAGTCGGGCACGGGCTCGCTCGCGACGGCGTCGTGGCTCCACACGATGCGGGCCCCGCGCCGCGCGAGCCGCCAGAACAGATCGGTGTCCGAGCCGCCCGAGCGGGAGAAGGCGGCGTCGAAGCGTTCGGGCGGCGATCCGAGCGCGCGCGTGCGCACGAGCGTGTTCCCCGACTTCGCCGACGGCAGGACGGTCCCCTCGGGCAGGTTGCGGCGCTGGTGGAAGCCGCCACGCCGGATCCATCGCGGGGCGTGCGGCGGCAGGACGGCCACGACGGGGCCCGTGACGACGTCGGCGTCGAAGCGCTCGCTCGTCGCGACGAGCGCCTCGAGCCAGTCGGGCTCGACCGTCTCGTCGTCGTCGACGAAGACGACGGTGTCGACGTCCCCGGCTTCGTCGAGCGAGCGGTTCCGCGCGGCCGCGATGCCCGGCTCGGGCTCCACGACGTAGCGCACCGGGACGGGGGCGCGCGCGGCGACGTCGCGTGCCGAGCCGGCCGGGTCGTTGTCGACGACGATGACGTCGAACGGCCGCTCGGTGCGTTGTGCGGCGAGCGAGCGCAGCAGACCGGCGAGCAGCACGGGACGTCGATACGTGCACACGAGCACGGCGATCGAGCCGACGGGCGCGTTCACGCCTCGTCCGGCACGAATCGGTCGAGGCCCGTGCCGTCGGCGGTGCGGCGCACCGCTTCGCGCAGGGCGCGCGGTCGGTGCCGCTTGCGGTGCCGCGACGGCCTCGGGGCAGCCGGCGCGGGCCGACCCGGCGCGGGGGAACGGGCCGCGCTCGGGGCGGGCCGCCCGTCCTCGGTACCGTCACCCTCGGTGTCGCGCGGGAGCGCTTCGGTCTCCCGTTCCGACTCGCGGTGACCCGGGCGCCGCGGCGGGACCGACTCGGGCTCGAGGTCGACCGAGTGCGGGTGGTAGCCGTAGGTGCGCGAGCCGGACTTGCGCTCGACGCGGTTGAGCACGACGCCGAGCACTGTCGCGCCGACGGTCGCGAGCTTGCCCGTCGCCTCGGTCAGCTCGTCCTTCGTGACGATGCCGCCCCCCGCGACGAGCAGGATCCCGTCGGCGGTCTTCGACAGGATCGTCGCGTCGGTCACGGGCAGCAGGGGCGCGCAGTCGAGCAGCACGACGTCGTAGCGCGACTCGAGCTCGGCGACGACGTCCGCCATCGCGCGCGAGCCGAGCAGCTCGGACGGGTTGGGCGGGGTGCGGCCCGAGGTCAGGACGTCGAGACCGCCGCTGCCGACGGGCTGCAGGACGTCGTCGAGCACCGCGCGCCGGATGAGCACGGTCGTGAGCCCTGCGGCCCCTTCGAGGCCGAGGTAGTCCGCGACCGAGGGGCGGCGCAGGTCGGCGTCGACGAGGCACACCGAGACGCCCGTGTCCGCGAGCGCCATCGCGAGGTTGAGGGCTGTGACCGACTTGCCCTCCCCGCCCCGCGAGGAGGTCACGACGATCGATCGCGGGCGGCTCGCGGCGTCGACGAACTGCAGGTTCGTGCGGATCTGGCGGTACTCCTCGGCGCGCACGCTGAGCCTCTCCGGCACGTAGTGCGGGGCCTTGCCGGTCGCACCGGAGTCGTAGGAGACGAGACCGAGGACGGGCGCGTCGGTGATCGCTCGCACGTCCGGCTCGGCGCGCACCTTGGTGTCGAGGGTCGTGCGCAGCGCGGCCCAGCCGAGGCCGAGCACGAGGCCCAGGACGGTCCCGAGCGCGACGTCGCGCGGGATGTTCGGGGAGAAGGGCTCACGGGGGACCGCGGCGGGGGCGATCGAGCTCACGAGCACGCTCGGCGAGCCGTCGACCCGGTCGGGGGAGAGCAGCTCGACCGCGGTCGCGAGCTCGGCGGCGACCGCGTCGGCGATCGCGGCGGCCTCGCGCGCGTCGGGCCTCGTCACGGTGATGTCGATGAGCTTCGTCTCGCCCTTGACCGTCGTCGTGACGTCGCCGCGCAGGCCCCGCGCCGAGGTGCGCAGGCCGAGCTTCTGGACGACGGGCTCGAGGACGATCGGTGACCGTGCGACCTCGGCGTAGGTCTTGACCTCGCGCGAGACGAAGGACGAGCCCTGGTTGAGGTCCGAGATCGTCTCGCCGGCCTGGACCGCGACGAGCACGGTGTTGAACGTGCGGTACTCGGGGACCGAGGACAGTGAGGCTGCGCCCGCGACGAGCGCGCCGAGCACGGCGAGCACGGCGATGCCCACCCAGTGGGCGCGCAGCATGGTGATGATGTCCCGCAGCTCCACCGCTGGCCCTTCCCTCCGCCGTGCACGAGGTGTGCACGATCGTGTCGAATGCTAGCGAGTCGGACTTTTCGCCATCGGGTCCGTCACCCAACGTCCCCCGTTCAGCGCAAGATCTTCACCCTCGCGCGGTCTCGTGATGCGCCAGCACGCGCCGACCGCGAACAGCGCGACGTAGAACGGGACCGAGTAGAGCATCGTGTTCGCCGCGAGGGAGTTCACGGCGAGGCCCGTGATGATCGCGAGGCCGAACGCGGCGGCCGCGGGGTACGTCGCCGAGCGCATCCGTGCGCGCAGGCGCAACGCGAACCACAGGCCTACACCGACGACGACGGCGAGCCCGACGACCCCCGTCTCGGCGAGGAGACGCACGTACTCGTTGTGCGGGATGTTGCCCTCGATGATCGAGTCGGACTGCGTCGCGCCGATGCCGTTGCCGAGCACGGGGTTGCGCCGCCACGCCCCGAGCACGTTGGCCCACGCGTGGATGCGCCAGTCGAGCGAGGTCCCCTCGGTGTTGTCGCTCGAGTACTCCGCGAGGCGTGCCGCACCGACCCGGGACGTCGTCGCGGCGTACGCGCCGAGCGCAAGCCCGAGCAGGCCGAGCAGGATCCGGTCGGCCCTGCGCACCGCGGCGCTGCCGAGGTAGACGACGACCATGACGATGAGCGTCACGAGCCCCCCGATGCTCCCGGTCGAGACCTGGGCGACGAGGAAGGTCGCGAGCAGCCCCGCGTGCACCCACCGGCGGCGCGCGGAGTCGAGCAGGAGGGCGAAGGTCGAGAACGCAGCGAGCGCGAAGAGCACCGCGGCGGAGTTGGGGTGGGCGAGCGAGCCGGCCGAACGCATGACGCCGTTGTTGAGCCCGCCGGTCCCTGTGGCGAACTGCTGGACGGCGAGCACCGCGGGGACGAGCGCGACGGCCTGCACGACGTGCGCGACCCTGCGCAGGGTGAGCCGCCCGGGGGCGTTGACCGCGACGACGACGACGCCGAGGCAGCTCACGAGCCGCAGGGCCTCGGTGTAGGTGTTCTCCCCGCCGTGCGCCCCGGCGCCCGCGAACGCCGAGCCGAACAGCGCGGCCACGATCGCGAGCACGGGCGCCGCCCAGCCGGGCGTGCGCACGAGGACGACGATCGCGAGCGCGATGACGCCCGCCGCGATCCCGCCCGTGACGAGCTGGTTCCCTGCGTTGTCGAGCACCGCCCGGGCGACGAGGGCGACCACGAGGATCCCGAGCGCGGCGCGGTAGGAGAACAGCAGCGCGAGCGGGGCGGCCGCGAGCGCGAGGAGCACGACGGGCGGCAGGCCTGCCCACAGCCCCGCCGCGACGCCAAGGCCGGCGAGGGTCACGACGGCGAGCGGGACCGCCCGGTCGGCGAGCGTCGCGCGCACCGAGCCGGGTGCCACGACCGTCGGGGGGTGGCCCATGGCGTCAGGGTACAAGCGACATCTCGGGGCGAACCAGGTGCTACGTTCGCCGCATGCCCGCCCCGGACCCCGCGCCGCGCCCGCGCGGCGTGCGCGGGCAGTTCCTCGGCATCCTCGCCGCCCGGGCGCTCGGGAGCCTGCTGCAGGCGGTCGCGCTCGTCGTGCTCGCGCGCTCGGTCCCGGCCGCCGAGTTCGGTTTCGTCAACGTCGTGATCGCCGTCGTGGGCATCGTGCTCGTCGCGACCGGGCTGGGTCTGAGCCTGTTCGTGCCGTTCGCGCGGGCGCGCGGCGAGGCGGACGCGCTCGCTGCGGCGCTGCGCCTCAACACGACCACGAACGTGCTCTCGGCGCTCGTGCTCGTCCCCGCGGTCGCGGTGTGGGCCGCCTCGAGCGGGGCTCCCGCAGGGGCGGTGCTCATCGGCGCCTCGCTCGCCCTCGAGCGCAACGTCGACACCCTCCTCGGGGTGCCGGTCGCGGACGGCGACGCGAAGGTCTCGGCGCTGTCGATGCTCGTGCGACGTACGGTCGCGCTCGCGGTGTTCCTCCCGGGGCTCACGCTCGGGGCGGACCCCGTGTGGGCCTTCTCCTCGGGGCTCGTCGTGGGTGCGCTCGCGGCGCAGCTGCACGTGCGGCGGGCCGTGCGCGGCCTTCCGGGCGACGCGCGCGCGGTCCCGGTGCGCACCGTCGTCGGACGGTCGTGGCCGTTCCTCGCGGCGAACCTCACGGGCCAGGCGCGCACGCTCGACGTCTCGGTCGTCGCGCTCGTGCTCGGTGCGGCGCACGCGGGCCTCTACGCGGCGGCCGTCAAGCTCGTCCAGCCGCTCCTGCTCGTCCCCCAGTCGCTCGCGGCCGTCGTCATGCCGCACGCGACGCGGCTCGAGCCCGCCGCGGCCCGGCGGCTCGGGGCCCGGCTCGCCGTGATGTTCCTCGCGTGCCTCGTGCCCGCAGTGCCCGTCGTGCTGCTCGCCGAGGACGTCGTCGTGCTCGTCATGGGGCCGGGGTACGCGGGAGCGGGACCCGCGCTCGGCTGGGCGCTCGCGGGCCTGCCGTTCCTCGCGCTGTCCGCCTCGCTCGGCGCGATCCTGCAGGGGCAGGGGCG
>JAAYZM010000358.1 GCA_012514835.1 Actinomycetales bacterium | reverse complement strand
GGCCCAGATCGAGCCGAAGCCGTTCGGCGCGCCCGTGACGCGCAGCGAGGAGTCGAGCCACTCGAGCGGGCTGTTGACGCCCGCGAAGAGCTCGTGACCCTCAGGTCCCGGCGCGCAGCCGTAGTCGGCGTGCTCGTAGAAGAAGGTCCACTCCCCGGGAGGCAGCGTGCCGTCCGAGGGGTTGACAGTGCGCGCGTTGCTCGCGGAGCAGTCGAGCCCCACGGGGACGGCGATCATCGTGCCGCCCGAGGGAGCGTTGTCGACCGTGAAGCGCGCGAACTCGAACTCGACCTCGATCACGGCCGAGCCGCCCGGTTCGAGGGTCACCATGTTCGGGATCGTCGCGGGGACGTCGGTGCCGAAGAAGGCGCCGTAGTTGGTGGGCCACAGGCCGCCGATCGTGACCTGACGCCCGCTCAGCACGTAGGGCGTGACCGAGGTGTTGCCTGCGGCCTCGGACTTGAACAGGCTCACGGTGCTGCCGTCGGCGTCCTCGTCGGTGAGCCCGTCGCCGAACACGCGGATCGTGACCTCGGCCGCGCGGTCGATCGCGACCTGGACGTTGTTGGACAGCTCGCCGGGCATCATGTGACCGATGCTGCGCTCGGGGTTGACCGCGCCCGAGATGTCGACGTAGCCGCTGTCGGTGAAGCGCGCCTTGTAGATCGCGCCGCTCGTGGGCGGGTTGATCGCGACCACGGCGCAGCCCGCCGCGTCCGAGACCGCCGAGCGGGACTCCGAGGGTGAGGACACGACCACGGTGCGCCCGGGGTGCGGCTGGCCCTTGGAGTCCTTGACCGCGATCGCGACGAAGGACGCGGTCTCAGGAAGGCCCTGCCCGCGCTCGGGGGCGAGGATGGTCGAGGAGCGCACGGGCTTGGTCGAGCCCATCCCGGGCCACGTGACCTCGACCTCGACCGTGAGGGCGGGGTGGTCGACGATCGAGCCGCCCTCGCACGCCGAGGCACCCGTACCCATGATGTTCCACGAGGACGAGCGGCGGATGGTGTACGAGGTGCCATCGAGCTCGAGCGGCTCCCCGGCTGCGCCGCCGATGAGAGGGTTGCCGTTGACGACGACGCCCTCGTTCGCGACGAGGACAGGACCGTCGTCGGTCGCGAGGAACTTCTCCCGCACAAGGTCGATCTCGCGGGCTGCGAGGTTCGCAGCGCCGACTCGCGCGCGCGCGTCGACCGAGGTGCGCTGGGAGTTGAGGAGGATGCCGAGCGTCGCCATCGCGAGCACGCCGAGCACGACGAGGGCGACAACCACCTCGACCAGGGTGAGTCCTGATTCGTCACGGCGCTCGTTGGCCATGCTGTGCGTCCTCCTTGTCATGGTCGGCAGGGATCGGCAAAGGGGCGGGGGACGCGGAGGTCCCCCGCCCCTTTGCCTGGCATTCGCCAGAGCGAGGGCTTCGGTCAGCAGGTGCCGTTCTCGAGCCCACCAGCGGCCGAGTACTTGAAGCCACCGTTGGCCGTGGTGGCCTTGTCACCGTTCGGGTTGGTGACGTGGACGCACCACGAAGTCGCGCCAGCCGGGATCGGCGCCGGAGTCGTTCCCGTGAGGGCGACGTTGTCGGAGATTTTGCCGATCT
>JAAYZM010000357.1 GCA_012514835.1 Actinomycetales bacterium | reverse complement strand
CCTTCGACGCGGTCGTGCGGATCGACACCCCGGGCGAGGCGGACTACTACCGCAACGGCGGGATCCTGCAGTACGTGCTGCGCCAGCTGGTCACCCCCGCGGCCTGAACGACCTCCACGGCGCGGCGAGCCTGGCTCGCCGCGCCGTCGTCGTGTGCGGGGCCCGCGAGGACTACGCTCGGGGAATGGCGCGGTACGAGGCGAAGACGGTCGAGAACGACGGCGACGTCGACGCGTTCCTCGCGAGCGTCGAGCACCCCGTGCGCCGGCGCGACGGCTTCACGCTGCGCGAGCTCTACGAGCGTGTCACGGGCGAGCCCTCGCGCATGTGGGGGCCCGCGATCGTCGGGTTCGGCTACCACCGCTACGAGTACGCCTCGGGGCACTCGGGCGAAGTCGGCGCGGCGGGCTTCTCCCCGCGCAAGAACGCGACGACGGTGTACCTCATGGACGGCCCTGCGGCGTACGCCGAGGATCTCGAGCGCCTCGGTCCGCACACCGCGAGCAAGGCGTGCCTGTACCTCAAGGACCTCGAGAAGGTCGATCTCGAGGTGCTCGCCTCGATCGTCGAGCGATCGTTCCGCAAGCACCACATGGAGCGCCCCGCCTGAGGCTCAGTCCTCGAGCACGGCGGTCAGGGTGCGCTCACCGAGCGTGCGGTAGAGCGGGTTGTCGTCGGAGAACGCGAGGAGCGCGGTCGCGAAGGACAGTGCCCAGCCGTGGGCGCGCAGCCAGAGAGCGTCGTCGGTCACGAGGGGCTCGACGAGCCGCACGAACTGCTCACGGTCCGCACGTGCGAACAGGGACCAGCCGACCGCGAGGTCGACCGCGGGGTCTCCCGCACCGAGGTCCCCGAAGTCGACGACCGCCGAGAGCGAGCCGTCCCGAGCCGCGACAAGGTTGCCCGGGTGGAGGTCCCCGTGGTGCCACACGCGAGGACCGGGCCACCGAGGCGCCGCGACCGCTCGGGACCACAGCGCGCTCGCCTGGGCACGTAAGCCCGCCGGGACCGCGTGCAGCCGCCCCTTGACGGCCTCGTCGCGTGCGAGGAGGGGGACGCTGCGCACAGGGTTGCTCGGTGCCTCGTCCGGCGCGGCCGTGTGCAGTGCGGTCACGAAGCCGGCGAGCGGCTCGACGAGCGTGGCGCACCGCGCTGGCTCGAGCTCGATCGCGTGCTGCCCCTCGAACCACTCGACCACGCTCCACCGCCACGGGTAGTCGGGCGTCGGGGAACCCTCGCGCACGGGGACCGGGACGGGCGCAGGCAGGCGCTCGGCGAGCACGGGCAACCAGCGCTGCTCGCGCACCACGAGCCGGGCCGCGATCTCGCGTCGTGGGACCCGGACCGCGAGCCCGGTGCCGAGGCGCCATATCGCGTTGTCCCAGCCCTCCGCGACGCGTGTGAGCGGCAGGTCGGCGAGGTCGGGGTGCTGCGCGGCGAGCAGCCCGCGCACGAGCCCCTCGGTGACCTCGACCTCGGCCGCGGGCCGGTCAGCCACGGGCGACCACCGCCTCGTGCAGCGCGCCAAGACCGGCGAGGACGGGCCCGCGCAGGGCGGGCAGCACGTGCTCTCCCTCGGTCGCGAGCCGCGCGGCCTGCCCGGGCTCGAGAGCCGTTCGCATGCGCGGCTCGTCGAGCCACGAGGCGAGCAGAGCGGGCTCCATCTCGGGGTGCATCTGGACACCGAGCGCGAAGCCGATCTGGCGCGCCGCACCCTTGTCGAGGCGCGCACCGAGAGCGAGCGCGAGAAGCTGCATCCCGAGGCACACCGCGAGCACGGGGACCTCGGCGTCGACCGCCTCGGCGAGCAGGCGTCGCTCGGCGGCGAGCCCGGGGTGCCGCGCGTCGTCGTCGGCGTCCTGCGGCCCACCCATGACGACGAGCCCTGCGAGGTCCCGCGCGCGGGGGAGGCTCGGCGCGTCCTCGTCGAGCACGGTGCGCCGCTCGCACGCGAGTCCTTCGAGCGCCGTGTCGATCAGGCCAGGACGCTCCCACGGGGCGTGCTGGAGGACGAGCACGGGGCGGGGCACCCGAGCAGGGTAGACGCGTCGCGCGTCGCGCGTCGAGGACTCAGGGGCGAGGGATCTCGCGCGAGCGGTCCCACGGCTCGGTCCACCCGAGCTCGTCGAAGAGCCGGTCGAGTACGAGCGCTGTGAACCCCCACACGACGTGCCCCGCGACGACGAACGCGGGCGTCGCCCAGCCGGGCCCGCGCACCGTGCGGCGGTTCTCGGGGTCGAGCAGGTCGGCGACCGGGGCGCGGAAGGCCTCGTCGGTCT
>JAAYZM010000356.1 GCA_012514835.1 Actinomycetales bacterium | reverse complement strand
CGGCGCATGTGCGGCGACAACGTCCTGCACGCGCTCGCCTACGACGCGTTCGGCCTGCCGGCCGAGCAGTACGCCGTCCAGACCGGCCAGCACCCCCGGGTGACGACCGAGGCGAACATCGCCGCGATGGCGCGCCAGCTGCGCCGCCTGGGCCTCGCGCACGACCCGCGCCGCTCGTTCGCCACGATCGACCCCGAGTACGTGCGCTGGACGCAGTGGATCTTCCTGCAGATCTTCGACTCGTGGTACGACCCGCAGGCGCCCGGCCGCGCGGGCGGCACGGGACGCGCCCGCCCCATCAGCGAGCTGGTCGACGAGCTCGAGGCGGGGACGCGCGCGCTGCCCGAGGGCTTCGGGGCCGACGGCGGGACGTGGGCGGACCTGTCCGAGGCGGACCGTCGCCGCGTGGTGAACTCCTTCCGCCTCGCCTACGTTTCCGAGTCTCCCGTGAACTGGTGCCCGGGCCTGGGCACGGTGCTGGCGAACGAGGAGGTCACGGCGGACGGCCGCTCCGAGCGCGGCAACTTCCCCGTGTTCCAGCGTTCGCTGCGCCAGTGGAACATGCGCATCACGGCGTACGCGGACCGTCTGGCGGACGACCTGGACCTGATCGACTGGCCGGACAAGGTGCGCGCGATGCAGCGCAACTGGATCGGTCGCTCGCACGGCGCGAACGTCACGTTCGAGGTGATCGGTGGCGCGGAGGTCGAGGTCTTCACCACGCGCCCCGACACGCTGTTCGGTGCGACGTTCATGGTGGTGGCCCCCGAGCACCCGCTGCTCGACGAGGTGCCCGCCGAGTGGCCGGACGGCACGCACGGCGCGTGGACGGGCGGGCACGACCACCCGGCCGCCGCCGTGGCCGAGTACCGGGCCGCCGCGGCGCGCAAGACGGCCGTCGAGCGTCAGGCGGAGGCCGGTGGCAAGACGGGCGTCTTCACGGGTCACCTCGCGATCAACCCCGTCAACGGCGAGTACCTGCCCGTCTTCACGGCGGACTACGTGCTCATGGGCTACGGCACGGGCGCCATCATGGCCGTGCCCGGTGGCGACCAGCGCGACTTCGACTTCGCCACCGCGTTCGAGCTGCCCGTCATCTACACGGTGGCCCCGCCCGAGGGCCACGAGGGCGCGTGGACGGGTGACGGTCTCGTGGTGAACTCGTCGTCGGACAACCTGAGCCTCGACGGGCTCACGGTGCCCGCCGCGAAGGAACGCATCACGGCGTGGCTCGAGGAGCACGGCGTGGGCACCGGCACCGTCACGTACCGCTTGCGGGACTGGCTGTTCTCGCGCCAGCGCTACTGGGGCGAGCCCTTCCCGATCGTGTACGACGAGAACGACCTGCCCGTCGCGATCCCGGACTCGCTGCTGCCCGTCAACCTGCCGGACGTCCCCGACTACTCTCCGCGCACGTTCGAGGCGGACGACGTCACCTCGGAGCCCGAGCCCCCGCTGGGCCGCAACGAGGACTGGGTGCACGTCACGCTCGAACTGGGCGACGGCCCCAAGAAGTACCGCCGCGACACCAACACGATGCCCAACTGGGCCGGCTCGTGCTGGTACTACCTGCGCTACCTCAACCCCGAGGACTCGGACAGCTTCGTGGACCCCGCGCTCGAGGCCTACTGGCTGGGCCCCGAGCACAACACCGAGGCGGGCGTCTCGGGCGGCGTGGACCTGTACGTGGGCGGCGTCGAGCACGCCGTGCTGCACCTGCTGTACGCG
>JAAYZM010000355.1 GCA_012514835.1 Actinomycetales bacterium | reverse complement strand
GCGAAGCTCGCGTCGAACGTCAGGCCCACGATGCCCGAGCCCTGGCCCAGGAGGGGCTTGGCCGCGA
Source organism: Actinomycetales bacterium (assembly GCA_012514835.1). Classification (GTDB taxonomy): domain Bacteria; phylum Actinomycetota; class Actinomycetes; order Actinomycetales; family Cellulomonadaceae; genus JAAYZM01. Next base: position 6,961 of record JAAYZM010000355.1, on the reverse strand, counting down.
CGGCGAGGGACTTGAGCGAGAAGGCCGAGACCTCGAGCGCCGTGGCGACGTCGGGCCACTTGCCCGCGAGGAAGTTGCCGCCCATCACGGACTGCGGCGCGAAGCCGATCGAGTGGACCACGCCGTCGAGCGAGTCGACGTGCTCGCGCACGCGGTCCGCGAGCGCGGCGAGATCCTCGGCGTCGGTCACGTCGAGCTGCACGACCGGCGCTTCACGGGGCAACCGCCGCGAGATGGCCTGCGTGAGCCGGAACTGGCGGCCGAACGAGGTGAGGACCACCTCGGCGCCCTGTTCCTGGGCGAGTCGCGCGACGTGGAAGGCGATCGAGCCGTCCGTGAGGACGCCTGTGACGAGGATCTTCTTGCCTTCGAGGAGTCCCATGTGCGTGTCCGTTCCGTTCGTCGGTAGTTCGAGAAGCGTGGCTCGTGAAGTGTGACTAGAGAAGAGTGATCAGTGGCCCATGCCGAGGCCGCCGTCCACGGGGATGACTGCCCCGGAGACGTAGGCGGCGTCGTCGGACGCCAGGAAGTGGACCACCCCGGCGACCTCGTCGGTGGTGGCGAATCGGCCCGCGGGGATCGCGGCCTTGTAGGTGGCCTGCGTGTCCTCGGGCAGGGCAGCCGTCATGCCGGTCGCGATGAACCCGGGGGCCACGACGTTCGCGGTGATGCCGCGCCCACCGAGCTCGCGCGTCACGGAGCGGGCGATGCCCACGAGGCCAGCCTTGGAGGCGGCGTAGTTGACCTGGCCGGCACCGCCATAGAGGCCGATCACGGAGGAGATGAGGACGATGCGGCCGCGGCGCAGCCGGATCATGCCCTTGCTCGCGCGGCGCACGCACCGGAACGCGCCGGTCAAGTTCACGTCGAGGACGGTCTCGAAGTCCTCGTCGCTCATGCGCATGAGGAGCCCGTCGCGCGTGACACCGGCGTTGGCGACGAGCACCTCGACAGGCCCGTGGGCAGCCTCGATCTCGGTGAACGCGGCATCGACGGCGGCCGTGTCGGTGACGTCGCCCTTCACGCCGAGCACGCCGTCGGGCAGCTCTCCGCTGCGGTAGATCGTCGCGACCTTGTCCCCCGAGGCGACGAAGCGCTCGGCGATGGTCCGCCCGATCCCCCGGTTCGCCCCGGTCACCAGCACGCTGCGCGGCTCGCCCACGCCACCTCCCGTTCGCGCGGTGCCCGGTGCACCGCCGCGCACGACGCTACCGGGCACGCCCCCGCACCGCTGGCTGCACGCGCCACATCGATCCGGTCCGCCCTTTGTCCCGGGTCCACAAGAGCGGAACTAGGATCGTGGGGTGAGGCGGGAGCAGGACCGAGAGCCCGAGGTGCAGTCGATCACCTCGGCGCCCGCGCCACGCTCGGAGGACCTGGCGCACCGCCAGAAGGTCTACCTGATCCAGATGGGCATCCGCGTGGTGGCGTTCCTCGCGACGGTCGCGACGTGGGGCCGCGTGCCCATGTGGCTGTCGATCGTCTTCGTGGTGGGCGCCGTCGTCCTGCCCTACACGGCCGTGCTCTTCGCGAACTCGCCGAAGGTCACGCGCGGCTCCGCCACCGGGGTGGAGGCTCGTCAGCTCGGTGCGGCTCCCCCGCACAAGAACCTGCCAGGAGGAACGACGTGAGCGTGTTCGCCGACCCCGTGGACGGGGACCGACTCGTGTGCTCGGCGCGCGGCTGCCAAGCGGACGCCGCGTGGGGGCTGTTGTGGAACAACCCCAAGATCCACACCCCCGAGCGTCGCAAGGTATGGCTCGCGTGCGACGAGCACCTCGCCTACCTCACGGAGTACCTGGGCGTGCGCTCGTTCCTCAAGGACACGGTCCCGGCGGACGAGCTGCCGCGCGCGGAGGGCCCGTGACGGGATCGGTACGCCGCGCGCTCGGGATCGTCGCGCTCGCCATCGTCCTCGCGATCGGGTGCACGTTCGCGGGCTTCTGGCAGTGGCAGCGCGGCGAGGACCGCGAGCGCGCGATACGCACGGTGATCGCGAACTACACGGCCGGGCCCGTCACGCTCGACGCCCTCCTCGGCACACCGGACACTCCCCTCCCCGCCGAGGATGCGTGGCGCCCCGTGATCCTCGAGGGCGAGTACGTGCCGGGTGCCACGGTGCTGCTGCGCAACCGCCCCGTCGCGGGCACGCCGTCCTTCCACCTGCTCGCCCCGTTCACCGTCACGGCACCGGGCACGCGCTTCGACGGGGCCGTCATCGTGGTGGACCGGGGCTGGATCCCGATCGGCACGGACGCGTCGGGTGACGTCGAGATCCCGGACCCGCCGTCGGGCACCGTCACGCTCGAGGTGCGCGTGCGTCCCGCCGAGCGCGTCTCGGACCGGGCTGCCCCAGCGGGTCAGGCGCACTCGATCTTCCCCGCCCAGGTGGTCGGTTCCGCGGGTCTCGCGCCCGAGGCGGTCGTGGCTGGCGCGTACGCCTCCCTCGTGAGCGAGTCGCCGCCTCCCGCCGTCGTCCCCGGTCTCCTCGACGCCCCGAGCACGGACTACGGCCCGCACCGCTCCTACGCGCTGCAGTGGTGGGTCTTCGCCCTGGGCGGGCTCGTCGCCTTCGGGGTGATCGCCTTCCGCGAGTGGCGCGGGGAGGCGGACGACGACGACGTTCCCGCCGACGACGGCGCCCCCCAGGTGACCGAGTCCCCGACGGAGCTCGCCGCACCGGCACGCACGAAGCCCGCGAGCACGAAGCCTGCGCGCACCAAGCAAGTCCGCCAGCGCCGCCGCCCCACGGCCGAGGAGGAAGAGGACGCCCTGCTGGACGCGCAGGAGGTCGCTCAGGCGAGCGAGACGAGGTCCAGGTAGTCCGCGTTCCAGAGGTCTTCCGCGCCGTCGGGCAGCAAGAGGACCCGCTCGGGGTCGAGCGCCTCGACGGCGCCCTCGTCGTGGGTGACGAGCACGACGGCGCCCTCGTAGCCGCGCAGCGCGGCGAGGATCTCGGCGCGGCTCGCGGGGTCGAGGTTGTTGGTGGGCTCGTCGAGCAGCAGGACGTTCGCGGAGGACACGACGAGGGTCGCGAGCGCGAGGCGCGTCTTCTCCCCGCCGGACAGGACGCGCGCGGGCTTCTCGGCGTCGTCCCCCGAGAACAGGAACGAGCCGAGCACGGAGCGCACGCGCGCGTCGTCGAGGTCGCCCGCGACGGCGCGCAGGTTCTGGTACACCGTCGCGTCCATGTCGAGGGTCTCGTGCTCCTGGGCGTAGTAGCCGAGCTTGAGGCCGTGGCCGGGGTCGATCGTGCCCGTGTCCGCCTGCTCCACCCCGCCCAGGAGCCGCAGCAGGGTCGTCTTGCCCGCACCGTTGAGGCCGAGCACCACCACGCGTGAGCCGCGGTCGATCGCGAGGTCCACGTCCGTGAACACCTCTTGAGACCCGTAGGACTTGCTGAGTCCCGTGGCCGTGATCGGCGTCTTGCCGCACGGGGCTGGCGTCGGGAATCGCAGCTTGGCGACCTTGTCCGCGACGCGCTGCTCCTCGAGCCCGGACAGCAGCTTCTCGGCGCGCCGCGCCATGTTCTGCGCCGCGACGGCCTTCGTGGCCTTCGCGCGCATCGAGTCGGCCTGCGCGAGGAGGGTCGCGGCCTTGCGCTCGGCGTTGGCGCGCTCGCGCTTGCGGCGCCGCTCGTCCGTCTCACGCTGCTTGAGGTAGGAGTCCCAGCCCATCGCGTACTGGTCCAGCTCGCCGCGCGTCGCGTCGAGGTGGAACACCTTGGTGACTACCACGCGCAACAGCTCGACGTCGTGAGAGATCACCACGAGCCCGCCGGAGTAGGTACGCAGGTAGTCACGCAGCCACGCGATCGAGTCCGCGTCGAGGTGGTTGGTGGGCTCGTCGAGCAGCAGGGTCTCCGCGCCGGAGAACAGGATGCGCGCGAGCTCGACGCGGCGGCGCTGACCGCCCGAGAGCGTCCCGAGCTCTTGGCCCAGCACACGCGCGTCAAGCCCGAGGTTCGCGGCGATCCGGCTCGCCTCGCTCTCGGCCGCATAACCGCCCGCCGCCGTGAAGCGCCCCTCGAGGCGGCCGTAGCGGGCCATCGCGGCTTCCCGGGTCTCGTCGTCGGCGCTCGCCATCGCGCCCTCGGTCTCACGCATGCCGCGCACGATCTGGTCCAGGCCGCGCGCGGAGAGCACGCGGTCCATCGCGAGCTGCGTGAGGTCGCCCGTGCGGGGGTCCTGCGGGAGGTAGCCCACCTCCCCCGTGCGCGAGACGGTGCCGCCCGTGGCCTGGCCGTCCCCCGCGAGCACCTTGGTCAGGGTCGTCTTGCCTGCCCCGTTGCGGCCCACGAGGCCCACGCGGTCGCCCGCAGCGACCCGGAAGGTCGCGGCGGAGAGCAAGGTACGGGCACCGATACGTAGCTCGACGCCCTGGGCGGTGATCACTGAGGGTTCCTCCGAAGTGGGGTGGGCATGCTTGGCGACGCCCACCAGCGCCGGTCAGTCTAGGACCGGCTAGCGTGAACGCCGACCGAGCACCGGTCATTCCCCGCACGTCGAGGCTTGGGAGACCCATGAGCACGAACCAGCCAGAAGCCGCCGTCGCCCCCGCCACCGCTACGTCGATGACGACGAACATCGCGCTCGTCGCCTCGTTCGCGGCACTCACGGCCGTGTGTTCGATCGTGGCGGTCCCCCTGAGCGCGGGCTCGACGCCGATCACGCTGCAGACCTTCGCCGTGATCCTCGCCGGTGCCGTGCTCGGTGCGCGCCGCGGGGCGCTCGCGATCCTGCTCTACATGGCCGTGGGCTTCGCCGGTCTCCCGGTGTTCGCGCAGGGCTTCGGTGGTCCCGCGATGTTCGGCCGCCCCTCGCTCGGATACCTCCTCGCCTTCCCCGTCGCCGCGTTCCTCATCGGCTTCCTCGTCGAGCGGTTCCGGGCGCGCTCGTGGGTGCTCAGCACGGGGCTCATCATCGGGGCCGGGGTGGCCGGCTCGCTCGTGATCTACGCCGTCGGTGTGCCCGTGATGGCGGCGATGACCTCGATGTCCTTCCCGCAGGCCTTCGTCTTCAACCTCGCCTTCGTGCCCTTCGACGCGATCAAGCTGGTCCTCGCCGCGATCGTCGCCGCGTCGATCCACCGCGCGTTCCCCGACCTGCTGCCTCGGCGCCGGGAGCCCGACGCCGCGTGATCGAGCTCGACGCCGCGGGGGTGGTGGTCGAGGTCACCGACCCCGACGCGCCTGGCCGCACCCACGCCCGCACCATCCTCGCGCCGGTCACGGCCACGCTCACGGAACGTCGCGTGGCCGTGATCGGCGCGAACGGCTCGGGAAAGTCGACGCTCGCGCGGCTCGTCAACGGGCTACGGCTGCCCACCACGGGCCGCGTGCGCACGCTCGGCCTCGACGTGGCCCGCGAGGGTGCGGCCGTGCGCTCGCGCGTGGGTTTCGTGTTCACGGACCCCGACGCGCAGCTCGTGATGCCCACGGCAGGCGAGGACGTCGCCCTCTCCTTGCGACGCACCGTGCCCGACGGCGGTCAGCGGGCGGCCCAGGCCCGCGAGGTGCTGGACCGGTTCGGCCTCGCGAGGCACGTCGACGCACCCGTGCACTCCCTCTCCGGCGGCCAGAAGCAGCTCCTCGCCCTCGCCGGTGTGCTCGCGACCGAGCCCGAGGTGCTCGTGTGCGACGAGCCCACCACGCTCCTCGACCTGCGCTGGCGGCGCGTCGTGGACGAGCTGCTCGACTCCCTCGACGCGCAGGTCCTGCTCGTCACCCATGACCTCGCCGCCGCGCGGCGCGCCGACCGGGTCCTCGTGGTGGACGGTGGTCAGATCGTGTTCGACGGCGACCCGGCCGAGGGCGTCGCCCGCTACGAGACCCAGATGGCCGCGCTGCCGTGAGCGGGTCAGCCTGGTCCGGCCCGCTCGGGATGTACCAGCCGGGCACCTCGCCCGTGCACCGCGTGGGGGCGGGTCCCAAGCTCGCCATCCTGGCCGTGCTGGGAATCGCGCTCGTGGTGTGGCCGCGGTGGTGGGTGGCCGTCGTCGGCCTCGTGATCGTCCTTGCCGTCGCCCTGGTGGCCCGGGTGCGCTGGCGTGCGCTGGCCCGGGGCCTCGCTCCCCTCGCCGTCCTCTTGATCGGCATCGCCGCGTTCCAGACGTGGCAGCGCGGGTGGGAGGTGGCCGTCCAGGTGAGCGTGTCCCTGTTTGCGCTCGTGCTCGCGGGGACGGTGCTCACGGCCACGACGCCGGGCGATCGGCTCGTCGACCTTCTTGTGCGCGGCGCCCGCCCCCTCGCACGGATCGGTCTGAAGCCCGAGGTGTTCGCGCTGGCCGTGTCGCTCATGCTGCGCACCATCCCCGCACTCGGCGAGGTGTTCGCCGAGGCCCGCGACGCGGCCCGGGCACGCGGGCTCGAGCGCGAGCCGCGCGCCGTCCTGGTCCCCACCGCCGTGCGCACGGTCGCCCGGGCGCACGCCGTCGGCGAAGCCCTCGCCGCTCGAGGGCTCGGCGAGTAGGGGTCTGCAGGACTACCGTTCAACCATGACGTTCCGCGAAGGTGGTCAGTTCGAGGGTGGTCGGGTCCGCAAGTCGGCGGGCGGGCGCGGCGGGATTGCCGTGGGTGGTGGCGCCGTGGGGCTCATCATCGTGTTCCTCATCGCCCAGTTCACCGGCGTGGACGTGAGCGGACTGCTCCAGGGCGGAGGCTCGAGCCAGAGCCAGGACCTGGGCGAGATCGGGGACTGCACGGCCGAGCAGGCCAACACCGACCCCGAGTGCCGCTTGTCCGCGACCCTTCAGGCCCTCGATGCGTTCTGGGTCCCCGAAGCGAGCCGTATCGGCGTGAGCGGCTTCGAGATCCCCGGTGCGGAGTCGTTCACCGGGTCGGTGGGCACGGGATGCGGCAACGCCACGAGCGCCGTGGGGCCCTTCTACTGCCCGCCGGACCAGGGCATCTACCTCGACCTCGACTTCTTCGACGTGCTGCGCTCCCGCTTCGGTGCCTCGG
>JAAYZM010000354.1 GCA_012514835.1 Actinomycetales bacterium | reverse complement strand
TCCAGGTCTACAAGGAGTGCCTGGGCGGGCGCCCGTGCCGCTTCGGGCAGCGCAACTTCTACCACTCCGCCGTGATCTCGGGCCCCACACCGCTCACGGCGGCGGACGTCGAGGTCCCGGACCTGCGCGGTGGGTTCAGCTATCTCATCGCGGCGCTCGCGGCGCAGGGCCGCAGCGCCGTGCGCGGCATCGGGATCATCGACCGCGGCTACGAGCACTTCACGGACAAGCTCGCGGCGCTCGGGGCACAGTTCGAGCGGGGATAGGTCCGACGACGGCGGTCACGGGCCGATGACCTGGGCCATGACAGATGTCATGGCCGACTCGTGGGGAGCTCCCACGAGCTCGTGACACCGTGCACTGCCCTCGGCCTGGATCCGGACCCAGGCTGGAGGCATGAACACGACACCACCTCCCGTCATCGAGGTCACGGGCGTGCGCCGCAGCTACGGCGGCCGGTCCGGGACCAAGCCCTTCGAGGCCGTGCGCGGCGTCGACCTGACCATCGAGCGCGGTGAGCTCTTCGCGCTGCTCGGTACCAACGGCGCGGGCAAGACGTCCCTCATGGAGGTGCTCGAGGGCCTCGCGAGCCCGAGCGTGGGCCGCGTGCGCGTGCTCGGTCACGACCCGGTGCGTGAGTCCCGTCGCGTGCGCCCCCGCACCGGCGTGGTGCTCCAGGAGTCGGGCTTCCCGGGAGACCTCAAGGTCGCCGAGATGGCCTCGGCGTGGGCGCGCACCCTCTCGCGGCCGCGCCGCCCCGCGGAGGTCCTCGACCTCGTGGGGCTGACCCCCCGCAGCGGCGTGGCCATCTCCTCCCTCTCGGGCGGTGAGCGGCGCCGGCTCGACCTTGCGCTCGCCGTGATGGGCAACCCCGAGCTGCTCTTCCTCGACGAGCCCACCACGGGCCTCGACCCGGAGTCGCGGCGTGCCGCGTGGGACCTCGTGCGAGGGCTCGTCGCCCAGGGCACCACCGTCGTCCTCACTACCCACTACCTCGAGGAGGCCGAGCAGCTCGCCGACCGGCTCGCGGTGATGCACGCGGGCACGATCGTCCGTGCGGGCACGCCCGCCGAGCTCGTGGCCGAGGAGCCCGCACGCATCGAGTTCACTCTCGACACCCCCGTCGAGCTCCCCGCGCTCGCGGGCCAGCACGAGGCGGTCCGCTCGAGCGGGCTCACGCGCCACAGCATCGAGACGCGTGCGCTCGAGGACGACCTGCGCGTGCTCCTGGCCTGGGCGCACGGCGAGGGCATCAGCCTTGGCGCGCTCGACGCCCGCTCGGCGAGCCTCGAGCAGATGTTCCTGTCCGTCGCGAGCCGCCCGGCGAGCGACCAGACCCACCCCGACACCCAGGAGGTTGCGGCATGACCACGACGCCTCTCGACACCAAGCCCTTTGCCGAGACCGCCGGCTCTCTCCGCCGCACGAGGGCGCTCGGTGCCACCGAGCTGCGCCTGCTCGTGCGCAACCGGACTGCGCTCGTGACCGCCGTCGGCTTCGGGCCTTTGATGGTGCTGGCCACGATGGGCATCTTCGACGACGCCGACGGCGTGCTCTTCAGCGGCGCGCTCCTGGTCGCGCTCGTCGCCTTCTCGGTGCTGTTCGTCGTGTACTACAACCTCACGACGGTGAGCGTGGCGCGGCGCGAGGAGCTCATGCTCAAGCGCTTCGTCTCGAGCGAGACGTCCCGTACCGAGATGCTCGTCGGGATGGCCGTGCCGGCGACCGCGATCATGCTCGCCCAGACCGTGCTGACGTATGTGGTCCTCGCGGTCGCGTTCGATCCGCCTGCGCTCGTCAACCCGCTGCTCGTCGTCGTGACGATCCTGCTCGCCGCGGGAGTGTTCGCGATGCTCGCCTACGCAAGCTCGGGGTTCACGCGCTCCGTCGAGTCTGCCCAGCTCACCACGATGCCCGTGCTCTTCATCGCCATGGGTTTGAGCGGGCTGCTGTTCCCTCTCGACGTCCTGCCCTCGACCGTGGCGAACCTCGCCCAGCTCACGCCGCTCGCCCCCGTGGTCGAGCTGCTGCGGCTCGCGATCAGCGGCGTGGCGGCGGACGGCTCCGTGGTCACGCTCGCCGAGTCCTTCTCCCAGGGCCTGCGCCCGCTCGCGGTGCTCGTGGCGTGGAGCGTGGTCGGGGTGTGGGCGATCCGTAGGTGGATGCGCTGGGACCCGCGCCGGTGAGCGATAGCGTGAGGTCGGTGGAACGTCAGACGACGCTGAACCGGCCGACGAGCATGCTCGGTTGGTCTCGGATGAGCGACCCCGAGCGCCTCGAGGCGATGACCCGGGCCTCGGCGTACGTGCTGCTCCTGTTCGCGCCCTTCATGGCCTTCTCGGTCGTGGCCGACTCGAGCGACTGGCACGGTATCGGCGGCCCCGTCTTCCTTGGCACCGTGATGGCCCAGTTCGTGGCCGCCGTGGGAACGCTGCGGACGTCGCTCGACGCGAGCCTCGCGCGCAGACCGCTGCGCAAGGCGTGGCTCGTCGCGCTCGCCGTGGCGACGAGCGCCGCGCTCGTGGTCGCCGTGACGTGGTTCCCCGGCACGTTGGGGCCGATGCCGGGCGAGCTCGTGCTCACCGCCGTGGTCGCCCTCGCGGTAGGTCTCGCCGCGGTCGCGCCGTTGCTCTCGTGGCGAGTCCTCAGTGTCATCGTGCTCGCCTTCGCGCTCGCCTGGGGCGGAGTCGTGGCAGGGCTGGGCCACAATCAGCGAGACGTCGTGGCCTCGATCTTCTCGAGCGTCCTGGTGCTGCTGGTGGTCGGGTTCAGCATGCGCAGCTCGGTGTGGATGATCCGGGTGTTCTGGGAGCAGGAGCACCGGCGCGAGGTGGACGCGCGGCTCGCGGTCGCAGAAGAGCGCCTGGGCTTCTCGCGGGACCTGCACGACACGGTCGGTCGCACGCTCGCCACGGTGGCGGTGAAGAGCGAGCTCGCGGCAGAGCTCGCGACCCGCGGCAAACCAGAGGCCGCGCACGAGATGCTCGAGGTGCGGCAGATCGCCGAGGACGCGCTGCGCGAGATGCGTGAGCTCGTGGCGGGATTCCGCGCGCCGGACCTCGAGGCCGAGCTTGCGGGGGCGCGGTCCCTGCTCGACTCGGCCGGGATCGCCGTGTCCGTGACGTCCGACGACGTCGTGCTGCCCGCTGCCACGCAGGAGTCGCTCGCGTGGGTGGTCCGCGAGGCGATCACGAACGTGGTGCGGCACGCGGACGCGAGCCGGTGCGTGATCGACCTGCGGGTGGTGAGCTCGCCCGGGGAGCCGTCGTCGGACGCGGTGCTGACGGTCACGAACGACGGCGCCCACGAGGGCGAGCGGCAGGCCGGGAACGGCTTGCGCGGCCTCACGGAGCGGCTCGGGCGCGCCGGTGGCGCGCTCGACGTGACACGCACGGGTGAGCAGTTCCGCCTCGAGGCCCGGGTACCGTTCGTGAAGGAGCCCGCATGATCCGCGTCCTGCTCGCCGACGACGAGACGCTCATCCGCGACGCTGTCGCGAGCTTGCTCGGCCTCGAGGACGACCTCGACGTCGTGGCCGTCGCCGCGAGCGGCACGGAAGCCGTTGCGGCGGCCGCCAAGCACGTACCCGACGTCGCGGTGCTGGACCTGCAGATGCCCGGCCTCGACGGCATCGAGGTGGCCGAGCGTCTCGCGAGCGAGGTCCCGGGGTGCGCCGTCGTCATCGTCACGAGCCACGGGCGCCCCGGCTACCTCAAGCGGGCCCTCGAGAGCGGCGTGCGGGGCTTCCTGCCCAAGACCGTCTCGGCGCGTGTCCTCGCAGACGTGGTCCGTCAGGTCCACGCGGGCGGGCGCTACGTGGACCCCGAGCTCGCGGCGAGCGCCATCGCGGCCGGGGCGAGCCCGCTCACGGCGCGCGAGGCGGACGTCCTCGAGCTCGCGGCCGACGGCGCCCCCGTGGAGGAGATCGCGCGCCGGGCCGCCCTCGCCCCGGGCACGGTCCGCAACTACCTGTCCTCCGCCGCAGCAAAGCTCGGCGTGACCAACCGGCACGAGGCGGCACGGATGGCGCGCGCGAACGGCTGGATCTGATCGGGGCTCCCGGTGCGCACCGGCCGCTAGGATCGGCTCCCGTGCGCCATCCCGCCCGCGCGAACCGCGCCTACCGCTTCATCGCGAACATCGTCCGCCCGCTGATGTTCGCGACCACCCGGCGTGCCTGGTCGGGTGGCGAGAACTTCCCGCGCGACCGGGGCTTCATCGCCGCCGCGAACCACATGTCGTATGCGGACCCGCTCACCACGGCCCACTACCTGTACGACCACGGCTTCGCGCCGCGCATCCTCGCGAAGGCCCCGCTGTTCAAGGTGTTCTTCGTGGGGCCGATCCTGCGCTCCTCGGGCCAGATCCCGGTGTACCGCAACAGCTCGCGCGCGGGGGAGTCGCTCGAGGCGGCGTTCACGGCGCTCGACGGGGGCGAGTGCGTGTTCGTGTTCCCCGAGGGCACGCTCACGCGCGACCCGGACCTGTGGCCCATGACGGGGAAGACGGGCGTGGCCCGGCTCGCGCTGCAGAGCAAGGCCCCCGTGATCCCGATCGCCCAGTGGGGCGCCCAGGACCTCATCCCGCGCTACGGCAAGTTCCCGCGCCTGTTCGGTCGCAAGCAGCAGACCGTCGTGGCCGGCCCTCCCGTCGACCTCTCCGACCTGTACGGCAAGCCGCTCGAGGGGGCCGTGCTGCGCGAGGCCACCGAACGCGTCATGGCGGCCATCACGGTGCTGCTCGCCGAGATCCGCGGCGAGGAACCGCCCGCCACGCGCTTCGACCCGCGCACCAACCCCGAGGTCTCGCGCAAGATCGGCGGCGACCACGCCACGAAGCCGGAGCTGCCGTGAGTACTCAGGACAAGGTCCGCGCCCGCACCGCCGTCCTCGGCTCGGGCGCGTGGGGCACCACCTTCGCTGCCGTCCTCGCGGACGCCGGCCAGGACGTCGTGCTGTGGGGCCGCAGCGCCGAGGTGTGCGCCCAGATCGAGCGCGAGCACCGCAACTCCGCCTTCCTGCCCGGTGTCCAGCTGCCGCCCGCGATCCGTGCCACGACGGACCCCGCGGAGGCGCTGCGCGGCGCGGACCTCGTGTTCGTCGCGATCCCGTCGCAGTACGCGCGCGAGACGCTCGCCCCCTTCGCGGACCTCTTCGAGCCCGACGCCGTGGTGGTGTCCCTCATGAAGGGCGTCGAGCTCGGCACAGACCTGCGCATGAGCGAGGTTCTCGCC
>JAAYZM010000353.1 GCA_012514835.1 Actinomycetales bacterium | reverse complement strand
GTCTCGTGGCTCGACGTCTGGGCGCCGTTCGACCCGGTGCACAACGGGCGGCCCGTGGCCGGTCCGAGCAGCGGGTACCTGGGCCAGACCGTGCCCGGGCGCATGGCCTTCGTGCTCGATCACGTCTACTACGAGAAGGACTGGAACGAGACCGTGCCGCGGGTCCTTGCGCACATCACGCAGGGCCTCGAGCCGAGTGCCCGGCTCGGTGTGCCGCGCGGGGTGCGCGAGCGCAGGTCGCTGCAGGACCCTGCGGGGGAAGGACCCAACTGGACGCCGTGGTCGCGGCGGGACTGGGTGTCCTTCGGCAGTCGAGGGCTCTCGCTCGTGGTGGGCGTGCTGCTCGTGGTGCTGTGCGGGGAGCAGGTGATGGCGCTCGGGGCGCGGCTCCGCGGGGTGGCGACGTGGGCCCAGAGCGGTGCGGAACGCGCCGACGCGCTCTGGACCACGTGGTGGGGACTGTTCGGGAGCGACGCGGGCGACGTGGTGGGCGGGACCAACAGGGTGATCGGCGGGGTGATCGTGCTCGTGGCCGCCGTCGTCGTCGCGAACGTGGCCAAGTCCCTGTACTGGGGCGCCGTCGGCGCCGAGGCGCGGGACTGGGCGCGCAGCCTCGCCACGGGAGTGCCACGCCGGTGGAGTGTGCGCTACTGGACCGTGCGCGGCGGAGCGATCTTCGTGGTGTGGGCCGCGCTGCTCGGGGCCCTGGTCGCCACCGTGGTCGCAGCGCCCTGGGCGTGAGGGTGACCGCACTGCGGCGCGTTTCCGTCTGGGAGCTCGCGGACGGGTAGCGTGCAGGCGTGTCGAACGAGCCCGTGAACGAGCAGATCACCCCGGGGGCGCCGTCGTCGGCCCTCGCCGTCGTGCTGGTGGGCCCGCCTGGGGCGGGCAAGTCCACCGTGGGGGCGCACCTCGCCGAGGCGCTCGGGGTGACCTTCCGGGACACGGACGCCGACGTCGAGCGCGTGGCCAGCAAGTCCGTCGCGGAGATTTTCGTGGACGACGGCGAACCACGGTTCCGTGAGCTCGAGCGCGAGGCCGTTCTGACGGCGCTCGAGGAGCACCACGGCGTGCTGGCGCTCGGCGGTGGGGCCGTCATGGACCCGCTCACGGAGCAGGCCCTCGTGGAGCACCGAGCGGCGGGCGGCGTGGTCGTCTTCCTCGACGTGACCCTCGCGTCCGCATCGCCCCGTGTGGGGCTGAACCAGTCGCGGCCGCTCCTGCTGGGCAACCCGCGCAAGCAGTGGCTCGAGCTCATGGAGGCGCGCCGCGGCGTGTACGAGCGGGTCTCCGACATCCAGGTGCTGACCGATGACAGAGGGCCGCGCGGGATCGCGCGCGAGCTCGCGGAGAGGCTGGGCAAGTGACCGCACGGATCCGTGTCGAGGGGGAGCGCCCGTACGACGTGGTCGTCGGCCGGCACCTGCTGGGCGAGCTGCCCGGGCTGCTCGGGGACAAGGTGCGCAAGGTGCTCCTGGTGCACCCCGGCGCCCTGGCGACCTCCGCCGAGGCCATGCGCGACGACCTCACCGAGCACGGCTACGAGGTGATCCTCGCCGAGGTGCCCGAGGCCGAGGAGTCGAAGTCCGCGCAGGTCGCCGCGTTCTTGTGGCAGGTGCTGGGGCAGTCCGACTTCACGCGCTCGGACGCCGTGGTCTCGCTCGGTGGCGGGGCCACCACGGACCTTGCCGGGTTCGTCGCGGCGACGTGGCTGCGGGGGATCGCCGTCGTGCACGTCCCCACCACCCTCCTCGCGATGGTGGACGCCGCCGTGGGCGGGAAGACGGGCATCAACACGGCCGAGGGCAAGAACCTCGTGGGCGCGTTCTACCCGCCCGTGGGGGTGCTGTGCGACCTCGCGACGCTCGAGACGCTCCCGCGCTGGGACTTCGTG
>JAAYZM010000352.1 GCA_012514835.1 Actinomycetales bacterium | reverse complement strand
TCGACGACCACCGTCGAAACCGATCACCCCCCTGTGGAATTTTCAAGCCGTCTGCGCCCCGTGGGGCCCCGCCGGCAAGGTCCAGCGTACGTCACAACACCGACGGACCCCCAGCTATTTCCGCCGCGAACCCCGCGCGCACCGGCTCGTCGTCCACCCAGCCGCGCGCACCGGCGTGCTCGACTGACGCCGTCGCGACGCGTGCGGCGAACGCGAGCGCGGCGAGCTCCTGCGCGGGCCACGAGTGCCACGCCGCAGCGAAGGCCCCGTGCAGCACGTCCCCGGCACCCAGGGTGTCCACCACGCGCTGCGCGCGAGGAACATCAACGCCGACGACGGCGCCCTCCACGAGGACCGCGATCTGCCCCGCACCCGCGCTCCTGGCCACGAAACCCGGGCCCAGCGCGGAGATGCCCGCGAGGTCGCCGACCGACCCGGGGGCCGCCGTCGTCGGCGTCTCGAACGCACCCCCGTGCGCGACCGGGAGGTGGAAGTCCGCGGAGACGATCGCCACGTCACACTCGGCGAGGAGTTCCTCGGTGCCGGGCTTGTAGGAGCCGCCGTCCATCATGACGCCGAGCCCCGCGGCGCGCGCGGCCTGCGCGAGCGGGATCGCGGCCTCGACCAGCCGTCCGTCCACGAGGAGGGTGCGGGCACCCTCGAGCACGTCGTCGGGCAGGGGCGCGTACTCGCGCGGGCGGGCGTCGTTCACGGAGACGACGGCGCGCTCCCCCGTGGCCGCCGTGACGAGCACCGTCGAGATGGGCGGGTCCACGTCCTGCCCCTCGAGCAGGTCAACGAGCCGCACCCCTGCGGCGGCGAGCTTCGCGCGCACCACCTGACCGATGGGCCCCGAACCCACGCCCGTGACGAGCGTGGTGGGCACCCCGAGCGCCACGGCCGTCGCGGCCGCGTTCGCCGCCGGCCCCCCGAAAGCTACGTCGAGGCTGCGCCCCGTCAGCTTCTCGTTGGGGTCCGGCAGGCGGTCCACCACCTGGGTCACGTCGAGCGTGGTCAGTCCGCAGCACACGAGCATGCTCACCAGCCTCCCCCACCGCCGCCGCCACCGCCACCACCCGCGGAGCCACCCCCGCCGGAGGAGCCGCCGCCGGAGAACCCCGAGTCGCCCGAGGAGCCGGACGTGGCGGGCGGGGTGAACGTGACGTTGGCCGCGGCCGTGAAGCTCGCGAGCGCGGTGCTGAACGCCGCGGTGCTCGTGGTGAACGTCGCGAGCGACGACTCGGCCCCGGAGTACCACGTCAGGTCCTGGGCGACGCGCCCTTGCGCAGCGAGGTCCTCGAACACGCGCGACCACCGCTCGGTCTCGCCGAAGACGATCGCGTAGGGCAGGTAGCGCGAAAAGACGTCGTCCCCCTCTTCGAAGCGCAGCTGGTTCGCCTCCGCGGTGGCGATGTACTGCTTGAAGCCGAGCACCTGCGCGTGCGCCGCCGAACCCCACGGGGTGCGCCCCCACGCGTGCTTGCCGGCGAGGACGACGACGCCGCCCACCGCGAGCGCAGCCAGGTAAGGCAGGGCGACCCCCGGGCTCGGTCGCGTGACCAGAACCAGCAGACCGATGATGCCGGCACCCGTCATGACGACCTTGCCCACGACCCGCCACACGCGACTCACCAGGTACGGGGACCAGCGGAACCAGCGGCGCAGCATGGCTTCCTCGTCAAGCTCTCGCTGGACGCGGCCCATCGTCATCGCGAACGTGAGCCGCATCGACGCGAGCCGCGTCTTCGTCTGCCCACCCGGGAAGATCCCCCCGAGCACGGAGGCCTCGAAGTCCCGCAGCTCGGGGCCGCCGGACTCGAGCCGGACGATCCGCCACTCGGGTGACCCAGCCACGTTCCACCGGCTCGTCTTCTCGACCTCCTCGATGCGCAGGTAGCCGCGCACCGCGAGGTCCACGATCGTGGCCGTGACGTCCCGCGGGTCGGCGAACCCGTCGAGGATGGTCCCCACGAGCCCGGGCCGCAGCCCGCTCGGCGGCTCGAACCGCACCGCGACGGGCTCCTTGCGCGGGCGCCGTCCCACGCGCACCGGCATGCCCTGCGTGGGGGCCAGCCCTGGCGTCACGCCCACGAAGGCCCGGTCTCGCCCGGACCACCAGGCCAGTACGAGCGCACCTCCCGCACCGAGCACGAGGATCCACGCGGCGAGGAACCCGCCGTCCGTGCTCGGGTCGAAGAACGTGAAGAACGTGACGTACCCGGGCTCCGGCTTGCGCTCGAGGATGATCTCGGCACCCTCGAACGTCCCGTGGGGCCATCCGACCGCCACGGTGAGCACCTGGCCGGGGTTGAAGGACCCACCCGCGAAGCTCGCCTGAGTCCCCGCGCGTGCGGCCCACCCGCACGGGTCCGTGGCACCGCGTCGCCCCG
>JAAYZM010000351.1 GCA_012514835.1 Actinomycetales bacterium | reverse complement strand
GGCGCCCGCGAGCATCGGCACCTTGACGAGCGTGGCGCCGACGCCCCACAACCGGTCGGCGCCGCCGAGCCGCCGGTCGAGGTCGCTGCGCAGGTCGATCACGCGGCGCACCCCGAGCTCGCGCAGGGGTGAGCAGGCGCGGGTTGGGGCACGGAGGTCCGACGACGGCGGCCTGCGCCGACCGCGCCAGTGGAGTCGGCTGAGCGCGCACCGGTGCCCGACGCCGGTTAGCGTGGCGAGAAGTCCACCAAGGGAGTTCGCATGAACATCCGCACGGTGCTCGACAAGGCCTGGCGCGACGAGGGTCGCATCCCCCCGCCGGTGCTGTTCGCGGGCGCGTGGCTGGCCCAGTCGCTCGCCTCGAGCCGCCGGGCCGGGGTGGTTCCGCGCGCGCTGGGCGCCGTCGTCGGACTCGGTTCTGTGGCCCTTGCCGCGTCGGCTGCCGCGGGCTTCGCGCGGCGTGGCACCACGCTCGACCCCCTCGTCCCGGACGCGCAGGTGCTCGTGACCACGGGTGCGAACGCCGTGAGCCGCAACCCGATGTACACGGGCCTGCTCGGTGCGCTCACCGCGAGGGCCCTCTCGCGCGGCTCGGCCCTCGC
This sequence comes from Actinomycetales bacterium, assembly GCA_012514835.1. Classification (GTDB taxonomy): domain Bacteria; phylum Actinomycetota; class Actinomycetes; order Actinomycetales; family Cellulomonadaceae; genus JAAYZM01. The sequence goes on along the minus strand of JAAYZM010000351.1, from coordinate 3,358 downwards.
GCTCGCCCCCGTGGTGGCCGTCGCCTACCTGCTCGAGACGCGGCAGATCCCCGCCGAGGAGAAGGTGCTCACCGAGCGCTTCGGCGCCGAGTACGAGGCGTACCGCGAGTCCACGCCGCGCTGGCTCGACGCCCGCTCGGCCGAGTCGCTCCGCGCGCTCGCCCAGCCCCACCTGCCCGTCCGTCCCCCACACTCCCCACACCCCGCGAGGTAGTGACCATCGCCCGAGGTAGTGAGCGCAGAGTCACTACCTCGCGCAGGGCTCACTACCTCGGCGGGGGGGGGAGGGGGAGCTGCGTGGTCCTGGTGGCGTGTCAGGCGCCCTCGGACGTGCCCTCGCTGGCGGCACGGTCGTAGCGCTGGAGCAGCTGGACGGGGATGAACAGCCCGATCCCGCAGCACACGAGGCCCGCGAGGAACGCCCACGACGTGGGGCCGCCCGTCAGGTCGCCCGCCTGCCCCATGAGGAACAGGCCGCCGAAGAAGAACGCGAACGCGAAGAACCCGCCGGTGAGGGTGAGGGCGCGGTCGCTCTGGGCAGGCGAGGCGTCCGGGTTCGCGTCGTTGAGGTCGTGGTCGAGCGAGGACATGCGGAGCTCCTGGGGTCGAGTGTGCGCGGGGTCGGATCTGTTCCGCGGCGCCACATCAAGTCCCGTGCTGCGTGTTCTCGCGGTGCGCGGCCGTAGGGCTCGCTGCCGGGGTGGTCGCGTCCGCGAAACGTGTCGCGGCGCCGTCTCGTGGGCGTGCCCACGTACCTCGATCAACCTAGCAGAGCGATCGAGTCGGTTCGCTGCCGAGAGCGCCCGGAACCCGCCGTCGTCCGTGATGGTTGGATGGGCGCATGACCGCGCGCCACATCGAGGACTTCTGCCAGCTTGTCCACGCCTCCCCGTCCGCGTACCACGCCGTTGCGGAGGTGGCCCGGCGCCTCGACGCGGCCGGGTTCGCGCGGGTCGAGGAAGCGGGGCCGACGGCGGACAGCCTCCCCGACCGCGGCTACGTGATCCGCGACGGCGCGATCGTCGCGTGGGACCGGCCCGCCGGTGCTACAGCTGACGCGCCGCTGCGGATCGTGGGCTCGCACACCGACTCGCCCGGCTTCAAGCTCAAGCCGCGCCCGTCCTTCACCAACCAGGGTTGGCTGCAGGCCGCCGTCGAGGTCTACGGCGGTCCCATCCTCGCGTCGTGGCTGGACCGCGAGCTCGAGCTGGCCGGGCGCCTCGTGCTGCGCGACGGTACCGAACGCCTCGTGCGCACCGGACCGCTGCTGCGCATCCCGCACCTCGCGATCCACCTCGACCGTTCCGTGAACGAGGAGCTCAAGCTCGACAAGCAGCGGCACACCGCCCCCGTCCTCGCGACGACGGCCGGGATCATCGCTTCCCCGAGCGGGCCCGACCCGCTGCTCGCGCACCTCGCCGCGCTCGCGGGCGTCGATGCCGCGGACGTCGGGGGCCACGACCTCATCACCGTCGACGCTGCCGCTCCCGCGACCTTCGGGCTGCACGGCGACCTGCTCGCCTCCCCGCGGCTCGACAACCTCGCGTCCGTCCACTCCTCGCTCGTGGCGTTCCTCGCTGGTGGTGCGGCCGCCCACGAGGGCGCCGGCGGGTTGGTGGAAGGTGCGGGCCGCCCCGAGGGCGCCGTCGTCGGACCTCCCGCTTCCCAAGGCGAGGCCGCGCGCGAAGGTGACACGGTGCGCGTGCTCGCGGCGTTCGAGCACGAGGAGATCGGCTCGGTGTCCCGGTCCGGGGCGGACGGGTCCTTCCTCGAGGACGTGATCGACCGGCTCACCGGGTGGGACCCCGCGGCCCGGGCGCGGGCGCTCGCGGGCTCGTGGCTCGTGTCGAGCGACGTGGGCCACTCGGTGCACCCCAGCTACGCCGAGCGGCACGATCCCACTCACCAGCCCGTCGCGGGCGGCGGGCCCATCCTCAAGGTGAACGCCAACCAGCGCTACACGACGGACGCGCACGGGGCGGCGCTGTGGTCGCGCGCGTGCCGGGCGGCCGGGGTGGGCGAGCAGGTGTTCGTGTCCAACAACGCGATGCCGTGCGGGTCGACGATCGGGCCCATGGCGTCCGCGCGGCTCGGTATCCGCACCGTGGACGTCGGCATCCCGATCCTGTCGATGCACTCGGCCCGCGAGCTGTGCCACACGTCAGACCTGCTCTCCCTGACGGCGACCCTGGCCTCCTTCTACCGGGGCACCTGACCCCGCGCCCGGTCACTTAGTGAGTTCGGGCCGAGTTAGTGAGGAATAAGTCACTAACTCGGCCCAAACTCACTTGCTCGGCGGGGGGCGGCGGGCCGGCGGGTCGTCAGGGTCGCGGGCCGAGGATGGTCGCGAGGCGGGCGAGCCACGGGGTCGGTCTGCGGAGGTCAGGTGACGCGACGCGGACGACGGTCCAGCCAGCGGCCTCGAGCCGGTCCTGGCGACGCTTCTCAGCGAGGACGGCGGCGGATGCCCGGCCGTTGGCCTCGTACTTCGCCTTGCCGTCGTACTCGAGAAGCACTCGATGCTCGGGCCAGCCGAGGTCGGCCCAGTACACATGACTCTCGGCTTCGACCCGCAGCTGGGTGACGGGGCGGGGCAGGCCAGCGAGCAACACCTCGAACCTTGCGAGCGTTTCGCCGGCCGACTCGGTGCCGGGGTCGGACGCGGCCAGCACCCAGCGGGCGGCCACGACGCCACGCGCGGACCGCACGCCCTCGAGGATGCGCGAGCACTCGTCATGATCGGCCCCGACGTGGAGGGCGGCGTCCGCGATCACGAGCCCTTGGCGACGAGGCAGAGCCGTCGCGCAGTCCACCAGTGTCCGTTCGAGGCTTGTCACGAGCAGTCCGTGCCGCGACGTCACCTGGGAGTCGGGAAGCTCGACGAAGTGACGCCGGACGTCACTGGCGTCCCGTGCTCCACCAGGAGAGGTCTGGGCGAGGTGGACCTGGGAGACGGGACCCATCACGGGAAGGCCATGCAGCAGTGCGGCGCTCACGTGACTGAAGACGCGCTCGCGGACGTTCTGGCGACCGACAGCGGCAACGTGGGCCAGCGCGCGCTGCCGCTGCTGCTCGTAGGCGTCCGGGATCTCGATCTTCTCGACGTACGCCCCGTGGCGGATCTTCTCCCACCGACCGTCACGGAGATGCGCGGCGAGCTCGGCACGAGGGAGCTCTCGCGCAAGGTGCACGCGCGGGGGCGGTGCGGGGTTGTACTGGGCTGGTGACGGTGGACCGGGGCGACGGGGCATGTGCGCACGGTCGCCGAGCCGGCCGACGGGTGCCACCCGCGGTCGAGCCACCTGTGGATCACCCGTCGCCGCGCCGTCCCGCACTTGCTTCAGCGCTGGCCACGACT
>JAAYZM010000350.1 GCA_012514835.1 Actinomycetales bacterium | reverse complement strand
GGCCAGCGCACCGTGCACCTGCGCGCCGGGGCGAGCGGCGGACGGCTGCTGTTGATCGGCGGCACGCCGTTCACCGAAGAGATCGTGATGTGGTGGAACTTCATCGGCCGCACGCACGAGGAAGTGGTCGAGGCGCGCGCCCAGTGGCAGCGCGAGATCGGCGCGCCGGACGCGGACGGGCCCTCGCTCGAGGAGCGGTTCGGTATCCAGCCCGGCTACCCCGGCGGCGACCCGTTGCCCGCGCCGGAGCTGCCCCGCAACACGCGCCTCAAGCCGCGCGTCACCCCGATGCCCCCGCTCTGACCTGGCTCCTGCCTGTGGCTGGGCGTGCCAGGCGCGCCTCAATCGAAGGCCGGAAGCGTTCGTGACGGATGCCGGCGCGAAGTCTTCGAGCTTCCCGCGCCGGAATGTGCCCGGCGGAGTCCCGAAGAGTTGGTGACGGATGCCGGTGCGAAGTCTTCCCCACTCGGGAGGTTCCGGGGTGTGGGGCGCGGGAGGGCAATAGGGTCGGGGCGTGATGGAGCCGAGCGTGATGGACCTCAGCGTGTTCGCGCGCGCGAACCTTGTGGCGTGGTGCGTGGTGCCGTATGACACCCGGCGACGCGGACCCCGGGCGCGCGCGGAGCTCCTTGCCGAGCTGGGCCTGCGCCGCCTCGCGTGGGACTGGCGCCCCGAGCACGTGGGCCAGCTCGACGCGGAGCTCGACGCGCTCGTCGAGCACGGCATCGAGCTCACCGGGGTGTGGGTCCCGGCGGTGGTCCCGTCCGACGACGACACCCTCGGGCGGATCGATCCTGACGTGCTCACCATCCTCGACGTGCTGCGGGACCGCGGGCTCGCGACCCAGCTGTGGACGTGCACGGAGTTCGGGCCGCCCGGGCCGTTCGAGCCGCTCCCGCCCGCCGTGCACCGGGCCCGCGTCGAACGCACCGCCGCCCACCTGGGCCCGCTCGCGGACCGCGCGAACGCCGATGGCCACACGCTCGCCCTCTACAACCACCTCGGCTGGGCCGGCGAGCCGGAGAACCAGGTCGAGGTGCTCCAGGTGCTCGCGGACCGCGGGCTCGCGCGGCCGGGGATCGTGTACCAGCAGCATCATGGGCACGCGCACGTGGACCGCTTCGCCGCGCTGCTCGAGTCGGTGCGCGGCCCGCTCGCCGCGCTCGGCATCAACGGCATGCTCCCCGGCGCGCACTGGGGCGACGGCAAGATCCACCCGTACGGCCACGGGCCGCGCGACCTCGAGCTCGCGCGCACCATCGCGACGTCCGGCTGGCGCGGCCGGGTGAGCATCCTGGGCCACACCATGGACGACGTCGCCGACCGCCTCCGCGACAACCTCGACGGCCTCGACTGGGTCGTGGCGCGCCTCCGCGAGGAGGCCGAGACAGGGCTGTCCGACGGCGGTCCCTCGGGTGGCTCGACCACCCCGCCACCGCCGTCGGCCCGCATCCCGAACCCCCGCTGGCCCCACTGACCCCGTCCCCACCAGCTCCATAACCACTGACCTCATCCACCCCGCCCTCCCTCGCTGAGATAGGCAGTTTTGGTGGCGTGATTCGACGGGCGCTGGAGCCAGACGCCCGGAGTCATGGCGCCGGACAGCACAGAGGCGACCCGGGGCAGCGCGAGACCTCTGGCATCCTGTCGCCATGGTTCGGGTGCGCGAGGACGGCGACGACGGCTCACAGTCCTTCACTCTCGAGCACCTCGCGGTGGTGCGCGTCCGGGCCGGCGCAGCGGGCGAGGCGGACGTCCGCGAGGGCACCGTGCTCGGGCGCTCGCGGGCCGAGGACGGTTCCGAGGCCTACGCGGTCTGGTTCGAGGAGCGCGGCGAGACGGCCATGCTCGCGCTCGCGGACCTCGAGCCCACGGGTGAGCTGCGAGCTCGCAGGGACGTCTACCCCGAGGGCTCGTCGCACTGACCCGTGAGACAGCTGCCGGCCAGGTCCGCCGTCGGCCGCCCACAGCCTCAACATGGAGGGTTTGTGTCCCGTGCGGCAACAATCCCTCCGCGGCAGTTTCGGTGGCGCGCCTCAGCGGGCGCGGCGGTAGGTAGGGTCGCCGCATGGAGCTGAGCGAGCACTTCGCGCTGATGGCGACGGGGGCGATGTATGACGACCTTGCGCCGGAGCTGATCGAAGCCCGCGCGGAGGCCGTGCGGCGCACCAACGCCTACAACGCGTCGTTCGGACGCCCGGCGGACGAGCGTGAGGCGCTGCTGCGCGAGGTGCTCGGCGAGGTGGGCAGGGGCGCGTACTTCGAGCCCACGCTGCGTGTCGAGTTCGGGCGCAACATCTCCGTGGGCGACGGGTTCTACGCGAACTTCGACTGCGTGCTGCTCGACGGCGCGCCCGTCCGGATCGGGGACGACGTCCTGTTCGGTCCCCGCGTGGGTGTCTACACGGCCAACCACGCCCTCGACCCCGCCGAGCGGGCGGCTGGTGCCTGCTACGCCCGGCCGGTGACGATCGGGTCGCGGGTATGGCTGGGCGGTGGCGTCACGGTCAACCCGGGAGTGACGATCGGCGAGGGGTCGGTGGTCGGGTCGGGGAGCGTGGTGACCAGCGACATCCCCGCGGGCGTGGTCGCGGCGGGCGTCCCGGCCCGCGTGCTGCGCGAGATCACCGAGGCGGACCGGAGCGGGTTCCCCGTCTAGCGCGTGTCCCACCACGCGAGGGCGCGAGTAGCGAAGAACGTGAGCCAGGGGGACGGTTCGCCCTCGGGGACGTCGATCGCGAACCAGACGCGCCCGGCCAGGGGCGTGGACTGGAGCCACCGGCCGTCGGGCTGGCGCTGGGCGCGGACCATCTCCACGGCGTCGGTCATGCGCGGGTCGTGCTTCGGGCCGTCCAGCTCGGAGGCGGCCCGGAAGTAGTCGAGCGCGTTGAGGACGCTGTAGCGGTGCCGCCACGGGTACACGAACCGGTCCACCCACGGGCCCACGGGCTCACCGGTGGCCAGCCGGCGGAACAGGCCGCGCCGCAGCAGGTACTCCTCGCCCGCGTGCCGGGCCGCGCGGGTCGCGTCGGTGGCGCCGCCCGTCCGCTCGAGGTCGAGGAGCCCTTTGAGCGAGTTGAGCGTCGAGTGGAACGAGGAGACGGTCGATCCCTCGACCCACTCGCAGTTCCAGCCGCCGTCGG
>JAAYZM010000349.1 GCA_012514835.1 Actinomycetales bacterium | reverse complement strand
CGTCCGGCAAGGGCGCGAGCACGTCCGCGGCCTCGCGCGCCCAGCGCTGGGCGAGCAGCTTGGTCTCCGAGACGACCGCGTGCTCGCGCAGCTCGGCGACCACCTCGGCGAGCACCTCGTCGGAGCTCAGGTCGCCGTCGAGCCGCTCGACCAGGGCGACGTCCGCGGGGTCCGCGTCCGGCCCCGCTGCGCGCTCGCGCAGCAGCAGCACGGGCATCGTGGGCACCCGCTCGCGCAGGTCCGTGCCGGGCGTCTTGCCCGTGACCTCGGCGTCGGACACGAGGTCGATCACGTCGTCGGCGAGCTGGAAGGCGACCCCGACCTTCTCCCCGAACTCCGTGAGGATCCGCACCACGGCGGGCTTGCAGCCCGCGAACATCGCGCCGAAGCGGCCCGAGGTCGCGACGAGCGAGCCCGTCTTGTCCGCGAGCACCTGGAGGTAGTGGGCCACGGGGTCCTCGCCCTCGTCCGGCCCCACGGTCTCGTGGAGCTGGCCGAGGCACAGCCGCTCGAACGTCGAGGCTTGGATGCGCACCGCCTCGGGACCGAGCCCGGCCACCGTGCTGGACGCCCGGGCGAACAGCAGGTCGCCCGTGAGGATCGCGACGGAGTTGCCCCAGACCTCGTGCGCCGAGGGCGCGCCCCGGCGCAGCGGGGCGGAGTCCATGACGTCGTCGTGGTACAGCGTCGCGAGGTGCGTGAGCTCGCACACCACGGCCGCGTCGATCACCTCGGGGCGCGCGCCGTCCCCGAGCTGGGCCGCGAGGAGGGTCAGGAGCGGGCGCAGCCGCTTGCCCCCCGCGTTGACGAGGTGGCGCGAGGCCGTGTCCGCGAGCCGGTCCGCATACGTGACGACGCCCTGGAGCCGCTCCTCGACGATCGCGAGCCGCGACGTGAGGAGCTCGGCCAGGGCGGCGTCCGCGATGGGCAGCGCACCGGTGTTCTGCGTCACGGGAGGAACTTCGCCGCCTCACCGAGGCCGTCGAGGAGCCATCCCGGCAGCACACCGAGGAGCACCGTGACCGCGGCGGTCACCACGAGCACCGCCGTCGTGAAGCCCTGCGAGCGCACCACCGTCACACCCTCGCCGCCCTCGTTCTCCGGCTCGGGCGTGAAGTACATGAGCACGATGAGCCGGACGTAGAAGAACGCGGAGGCCGCCGACGCGAGCACACCGACCACGACGAGCCACACGGCACCGCCGTCGACCGCCGCGGTGAACACGGCGAACTTGCCCGCGAAGCCCGCGGTGAGCGGGATGCCCGCGAAGGACAGCAGGAACAGCGCGAGCGCCGCGGCGAGCCACGGGGCGCGCTTGCCGAGCCCGGCCCACTGCGACAGGTGCGTCGCCTCGCCGAGCACGACCGTGCCGTCCGCCGTGGTCCGCGTCTGGCGCACGAGCGTCACGACGGCGAACGCGCCGACGGTCGCGAAGCCGTAGACCACGAGGTAGAACAGCGTGGCGCCGATGCCCTGCGCGTTGAACGAGAGCACACCCACGAGCACGAAGCCCGCGTGCGCGATCGAGGAGTAGGCGAGCATGCGCTTGACGTCCGTCTGGACGATCGCCACGACCGTCCCGACCACCATCGTGAGGATCGCGACGGTCCACAGCGCCGGGCGCAGGTCCCACTCGAGGGCGGGGAGCAGCACGTAGACGATGCGGGCCATGGCCCCGAACGCGGCGATCTTCGTGGTCGCGGCCATGAAGCCCGTGACGGGCGTGGGCGCACCCACGTAGACGTCCGGCGTCCACGAGTGGAACGGCACGGCGCCAACCTTGAAGAACAGGCCCACGAGGAGCAAGAGCGAACCGGCGAGGAGCAGCCCGTCGAGGCCCACCACGGCGCCCGTCGAGGCGGCGATCTCCGAGAGGTTCACCGAGCCGGCGAAACCGTAGAGCAGCTCTGCGCCGAACAGGAAGAACGCCGAGGCGTACGCGCCGAGCAGCATGTACTTCAGCGACGCCTCCTGGCTCAGCAGGCGACGACGGCGCGCGAGCCCCGTGAGGATGTACAGCGGGAGCGAGAGCACCTCGAGCGCGACGAACAGCGTGAGCAGGTCACCGGCCGCGACGAACAGGAGCATGCCGCCGAGCCCGAACAGCGCGAGCGGGTAGACCTCCGTCTGCTCGAGCCCTTCGCGGCGCGCGAGCTCTTCGTAGTCCGAGCCGGGCACGGCCGAGGCCGTGGGCGCGAACGCGTCCTGGCCCTGCGAGGTGCGGTCCGCGAACACGGCGACCGCGAGGATCGTCAGGATCACGAGCGTGAGCTGGAGCGCGAGCGCCGGCCCGTCGAGCTGGTACGAGCCACCGAACAGCGAGACGCCGCCCGTCGAGAGCGTGTCCTGCCACTGCAGCGCGCCCGCGACGAGCGCGCCGACGAGCGCGAGGAAGGTCAGGACCAGGTGGGTGGTGCGGCGCACGGAGCGCGGCACGAAGGCCTCGACGAGGACGCCGAGGACGCCGACGCCGAGCACGATGGCGATCGGTGCGAGCGGGAGCCACTCGAGGGTGGGAGGGGTGAAGCTCACGAGTCACCACCTTCCAGTCCGTCGGTACCGTCCGTCACGATCACTCCCGAGGCGAGGCTGGGCGGGTCCTCGACCCCGACCGTCTGGATCGACGCGTGGGCCGGGCCGTTGACGTACGGCAGGGCCGCGGCCGGGTAGAAGCCGAGCGCGAGCATCGCGGCGACGAGCGGTCCCGCGACCCACTTCTCGCGGCCGGACAGGTCCACCGCGTCCTCGAGGCCCTCGCGCACGGGACCCGTGAAGATCTTCTGGTAGGTCCACAGCACGTAGATCGCGGCGAGGACCACACCGATCACGGCCACGACGGCCGCGGGGCCGGAGCGCGCGTACGTGCCGATCAGCACGAGGAACTCCGACACGAACGTCGACAGGCCCGGGAGGCTCAGCGCCGAGAGACCGGCCACGAGGAACACACCGCCGAGCACGGGGACCACCTTCTGCAGGCCGCCGTAGTCCGCGATGCGCTGCGAGCCGCCCTTGCGCGCCACGATGAAGCCCGCGGCGAGGAACAGCAGGCCCGTCGAGAGACCGTGGTTGACCATGTAGAACGACGCACCCGCGATCGACGTGGACGTGAACGCGAAGATGCCGAGCACGATGAAGCCGAAGTGCGACACCGAGGTGTACGCGATGAGGCGCATGAGGTCCGTCTGGCCGATCGCGAGGAGCGCCCCGTAGAGCACGGAGACGACGGCGAGCACGATGATGACGGGCGCCGCCCAGCGCGAGGCGTTCGGGAACAGCGGCAGGCACAGCGTGAGCATCCCGAACGTGCCGACCTTGTCGAGCACGCCCACGAGGAGCGTCGACGTACCGGCGGGCGCGTTCTGCGCGGCGTCGGGCAGCCACGTGTGCACGGGGAACATCGGCGCCTTGATCGCGAACGCGATGAAGAAGCCCAGGAAGAGCCACTTCTCCATGGTCGGGTCGAGCGCGAGCCCCGTGAGGTTCTCCGTGAGGAAGCCCTGCGGGCCGCGCGGTCCCTGGAGGTACAGCGCGATGACGGCCACGAGCATGATGAGCCCGCCCGCGAGCGAGTACAGCAAGAACTTCATCGCGGCGTACCGGCGCTGGGCCCCGCCGAACATCCCGATGAGGAAGTACACCGGGATGAGCATGGCCTCGAAGAGCAGGTAGAAGAAGAACACGTCGCGCGCCGCGAACACGGCCACCATGAAGCTCGTGAGCACGAGGATCAGTGCCGCGTAGGTGCGCGTGCGGTTCACGTCGCCCTCTTGCTCGCGCCACGCGGCGAGGAGCACGAGGGGCACGAGGAACACGCTCAGGGCGACCAGGAGCAGGCCGACGCCGTCCACGCCCACGGCGTAGGACACACCGAACGCGGGGATCCAGGAGTGCGTCTCGAGGAGCTGGTGGCTCCACGAGGCCGCGACGTCGAACGCCGTGAACGCACCGACGAGGAGACCGACCTCGAGCAGGGCGAACGCGAGGGCGACCTCGCGGGCCCGACGGCGGGCACCCGACGGCAGCGCCCACACGACCGCGGCACCCACGAGGGGCGCCACGATCAGGGCGGTGAGCCAGGGGAATTCAGTCATCGAGCTGGTCCTTCCTCAGATCCTGGTCACCAGGACGACGACGAGCAGGACGACGACGCCGGCGAGCATCGTCGCCGCGTACGAGCGGACGTAGCCGGTCTGCAGCTTGCGGACCTTCTCCGCGAGGCCGACCGTGCCGTGGGCGACCCCCACGACGGCGCCGTCGACCACCTGACGGTCGCCGTAGACGAGCGAGCGGGTGAGGTACGCACCGGGCTCCACGAGCAGGGCGTCGTTCACCTCGTCCTGGTACAGGTCGCGGCGCGCGGCCCGGGTCAGGACGGAGGCCGCCGGGGCCACCGTGGGCACCGTCGAGGCCGCGTACTGACGCCACGCGAGGAACAGGCCGAGCGCGACGAGCACGAGCGTCGACGCCATGATCACCGGGACGGGGAGCACGGGGTCGTGGTGCTCGACGTGCCCCGTGACGGGCTCGAGCCACGTCGAGAACGCCGAGCCGATGCTCAGCAGGCCACCGAGGGCCACGGAGCCGACGGCGAGCACGACCATGGGCCACGTCATGAGGCGCGGGGACTCGTGCGGGTGCTGCTCGGCCCCCTCGGCCGCCGTCGTCCATCGCTTCTCGCCGTGGAACGTCATGAAGAACAGGCGCGACATGTAGAACGCGGTGATCCCGGCACCGATCAGGACGACGGACCCGAACACCCACGCGCGCCACTCGGCACCCGCGACGGGCACGAACGCCGCCTCGATGATCTTGTCCTTGGACCAGAAGCCCGAGAACGGCGGGAGGCCGATGATCGCGAGCCAGCCGAGGCCGAACGTGATCCACGTGACCTTCATGTACTTGGCGAGGCCACCGAAGCGCCGCATGTCGACCTGGTCGTTCATGCCGTGCATCACGGAGCCGGCGCCGAGGAACATCCCGGCCTTGAAGAAGCCGTGGGTCACGAGGTGGAAGATCGCCGGAATCCACGCTCCAACGCCGAGCGCGAAGACCATGTAACCGAGCTGTGAGACAGTCGAGTAGGCGATCACGCGCTTGATATCGAACTGCGTCACACCGATCGTCGCGGCGATGATGGCCGTCGCAGCACCAACGATCGCGATGATCAGGCGGGCATCGTCCGAGGCATCGAAGATCGGGAACGACCGGGCAACCATGTAAACACCGGCCGTGACCATCGTCGCGGCGTGGATGAGGGCAGAAACCGGCGTCGGGCCTTCCATCGCG
>JAAYZM010000348.1 GCA_012514835.1 Actinomycetales bacterium | reverse complement strand
GAGAGTCCTTCCCATGACCCGCACCGGCATCACCCAGCACAGCATCGACTCGGCCCCGCGCCCGTCGATGATGATGTGCTGTCGAATGATGCAGCGGGACGCCGCGACGGCCTGATCCAGGGCACAGCCCCGATCCCGGGAGATCCTCCCGGTCGCCTCGTAGGCACCCGGCACCGAGCCGGAGTACCCGCCACACCCCCGCACGCGGACGCATGACGGTCCCCGTGGGGCCCGACGTCGGCCACGCCCGCTCACCCGAGCACGCGAGATCTCCGCCGTCGGCCACCCTCCGCCGTCGTGCACCGCGACCCCGCACCCCCCGCACGCACCGTGCACCCACCCGGGCCCACCCGGCCCACCACCCAAGAAGGACGAACCATGTTCCGCAAGACCATCGTCACCGCCGCCGCACTCGCCGCCGTGAGCCTCCTGGGGGCCTGCGCCTCTGGTGGCGCGGGGAGCGACGAGCCCATCACGATCGGCGTCGTGGGCGCGGCGGACGAGCAGTGGAAGATCTTCGAGTCCAAGGCCGAGGAGGCCGGGATCGCCGTCGAGATCATCGACTTCCAGGACTACGCCCAGCCCAACCCGGCGCTCACGCAGGGCGAGCTCGACCTCAACCAGTTCCAGCACCTGAAGTACCTCTCGGAGTACAACGTCGCGGCGGACGAGGACCTGGTCCCGATCGCGGCGACGGCCGTGTACCCGCTGGGCCTGTACTCGAAGCAGTACACGAGCGTCGAGGAGATCCCCGAGGGCGCCGAGATCGCGATCCCCAACGACCCGTCCAACCTCGCGCGCGGCCTGCTCGTGCTCCAGGACGCGGGCCTCGTGGCGCTGCGTGACGGCGGCTCGGCGTACTCGACCGAGGCGGACGTGCTGCCCGAGTCGCGCGTCAAGGTCACCCCGGTGGACGCGGCGCAGACGGCGATCGCGCTCAACTCGATCGCGGCCTCGATCATCAACAACGACTTCGTGGCGGACGCGGGCCTCGAGCCCTCCGACGCGCTGTACCAGGACGACGCGGCCTCCGAGGGCGCCCGCCCGTACATCAACGTGTGGGCCACGAAGGCCGACGACGCCGAGAACGCCGACTACGCGAAGCTGATCGAGCTGTTCAAGGCCACCGAGGTGCAGGACGCGCTCGTGGCGCAGTCCGGCGGCACGGCGGTCCTCGCGAACCAGACCGCCGCGGAGCTCCAGGGCTACCTCGTGGACATCCAGGCGGACACGGCGGCCGCGCAGGGCTGACGTCGTCGAAGGGGTCGGCGGTGCGGTGCCAGGGGGCCATCGCACCGCCGACCCGCAGGTCATTCCAGGAAGGAACCCAGTGAGCAGCACCAGCCCCATGGTGAGCTTCAGCGAGGTGTCGAAGGTGTTCGAGACCTCGAGCGGACCGGTCACCGCCGTCGACGCCGTGAGCCTCGACATCGCCCCCGGCGAGGTGTTCGGCGTGATCGGCTACTCCGGCGCCGGGAAGTCCACGCTCGTGCGCCTCATCAACGCGCTCGAGCCCGCGACGTCCGGCACGGTCACCGTGGACGGCCAGGAGATCACGGGGCTCGGCGAGGCGCGCCTGCGCGACGTGCGCGCGGGCATCGGCATGATCTTCCAGCAG
>JAAYZM010000347.1 GCA_012514835.1 Actinomycetales bacterium | reverse complement strand
GGGCTCGCGGTCGCGATGTTCCCTGCGATCGTCGCGGGCGCGCTGCTCGGCGGGATCGGGGGTGCCGCGGCCGGTCTCGGTGCGACGTTCGCGGTGCGGTCCGGGGTGCTGGCCTGGGCGCTCGCCCGCGGGTCATCCAGGGGGGTTCCACCACCCGGGTGAAAGACTTCCCGTTTGCTAGGAATGTCCGGTTTGCCCCCTTAGCATGACAGTTCGAGGGGCGCCACCCGACGTGCGCCCCACCATCCCATTCTTCGGGTCACGGAGGCGAGCCATGGCAGCGCGGACACTGGTGCTCAGGATCGTGCTCGTCGTCGCCTTCTGCGCCGCGGTCGCGGTCGCTCTCGCGCTTCTCCTCGCGCGGCCCGCCCCGCTCGCGCTCGGCACCGGACCGAGCCCCGCGCCGACGGTGCAGACGCCCGAGCCCACCCAGGACCCCGTCGAGGCGCCCGAGCCTGCCACGCCCGAGCAGGCCGAGGTCGTCCCGGTCGCCGAGGAGGACCCCGCGACCGTGTTCGTCGACGACGACTTCGACGAGCTCCCCCCGGTCGACCTCGACGAGGAGGCCGACTACGGCAACGACGTCGTCGTGACGATCGACGAGCTCGAGCGCGTGCACGGCAAGGGCACGGGCCCCGGCGAGGTCGCGGGCCCGTCGGTGCTCGTCGAGCTCACGCTGCGCAACGACTCCGACGACGACGTCGACCTCGGCGCCGTCGTCGTCGACCTGTACACCGAGTCAGAGGCGCTCGGGACCCCGCTCATGGGCGACCCGCGGACCGCTCCCTTCGAGGGCGTCGCCGCCCCGGGGGACGAGGTGCGCGCGAGCTATGTCATCCGCGTCCCGGACGACTCCCCCCAGATCAAGGTCACGGTGTCCTACGAGGCCGAGACCCCTGCCGTGACCTTCCTCGGAGAGGTGTGACGATGCGACCCAACCGAACCCTCGCAGCCCTCTGGGCCGCCGCGCTCGTCGCGAGCGGGCTCGTCGTCGCAGGTCCCGCGCTCGTCGCGGCCGCCGAGTCCGCACCGATCGACCCGGGCGTCGACGCGACCGTGACCGCGGACGCCCTGCCCACCGTGCAGATCGACGGCGTCGTGTGGGCGCAGGTCGTGGTCGGCAACACCGTCTACGTGGGCGGGGAGTTCACGACGGCGCGCCCGGCCGGCTCGGCCCCCGGGGTCAACACCGTCCCGCGCGAGAACCTCCTCGCCTACGACATCACGACGGGGAACCTCTTGCCGTGGGCGCCCACCGCGAACGGCGCGGTCCTCGCGCTCGCGGCATCGCCCGACGGCTCGCGCATCTACGTCGGCGGGAACTTCAACCAACTCAACGGCAACTCGCGCAACCGCTTCGGTGCGCTGTCCGCGAGCAACGGCGGGACCCTGTCGACGTTCAACTCGGGGTCGAACGGTCAGGTGCGCGGGATCGCGGTGACGAACAGCTCGGTGTTCATCGCGGGGACGTTCAACACGGTCGGCGGGCAGTCTCGCCCGAGGATCGCGGCCTTCGACTCCCAGACCGGTGCCCTGCGGCCGTTCCGCGCGGACGTGCAGTCGCGTCAGATCGACGGCATCGCGGCGAGCCCCGACGGGCAGCGCGTGTACATCACGGGCCGCTTCGAGAAGGTCAACGGGATCGAACGGCTCGGCTCGGCGGCGTTCAACGCGAGCACCGCGGCCCTGCTGCCGTGGACGTTCGGGCCCGAGGTCTACAACCACGGCACCGACGCCTCGATCAACCACGTCCAGGTCGACGAGCGCCAGGTCTACGCGACGGCCTTCACCTACTTCGCCTCAGGGACGGGCATCGGGAACGTCGAGGGTCCGTTCGCGGCCGACCCGATCACGGGGGACATCAACTGGATCGGCGACTGCCACGGCGACACCTACGGGGTCTACCTCAACCCGGGCGAGGACCACTTCTACGTCGCGGGCCACCCGCACATGTGCAACAACATCGGCGAGTTTCCCGAGCCGAGCCGGCGCGTGCACTACTTCGCGACGGCCTTCACGAAGGACCGCGCAAGCGTCGTGACCCCCAACACCCAGGGCGGCGGGTACGCGAACAACGAGGGCTTCGGGGCGCCCGCGATCCGCAACTTCTTCCCCGACTTCACCGCGGGCACGTACACCGGGACCGCGCAGGCGACGTGGAACGTCACGGGCACGGGCGACTACGTGTCCTTCGGCGGCGAGTTCACGCGGGTCAACGGCGTACCTCAGCAGGGCCTCGTGCGCTTCGCTAAGCGACACCTCGCGCCGGGTCAGCAGGGCCCCCAGCTCTCCGGGAGCTCGATCAACATCCGCGCGCGCTCGCACGCACGCGGCACCGTCCAGGTCTCGTGGCCCACGAACCAGGACCGCGACAACGAGTGGCTCACCTACACCGTGCTGCGTGGACCGACGAACAACCTCCAGGAGGTCTACTCGGTCACCGCGCGCTCCCGGTTCTGGAACCGCCCGCGCCTGTCCTTCACGGACACCGGGCTGTCGAACAGCACGTCGTACACCTATCGCGTGCGCGTCACGGACGCGACGGGCAACTCGGTCACCTCGAGCTCGGTCAACGTCACGACCGCGGGTGCGAGCACCGCGCCGCTGAGTGACTACGCGAAGGCGATCCTCGACGACAACCCCAACAACTACTGGCGGCTGGGCGAGACCTCGGGCGTCATGCGTGACTGGACCTCGTTCTCCGACGCGACAGTCGGCAGCGCCGTCCAGCGCAACCAGCCGGGCGCGATCGTGGGCGACACCGACCGCGCGGCGTACTTCAACGGCTCGAGCAACAACTCCCGGATCTACTCCAACAACCAGGAGTACGGCCAGGACCGCCTCTCGGTCGAGGCCTGGATCCGCACGTCGTCGACGTCCGGCGGGAAGATCGTGGGCTTCGGCCAGACCCGGGGGACGGGCAACAGCTCGAACCACGACCGGCACCTGTACATGACCCCGGACGGTCGGATCGTGTGGGGCGTGTACCCCAACGGCGTGCGCACGGTCTCCTCGACCCAGAGCTACAACGACAACGAGTGGCACCACGTCGTGGGCACGCTCGGGGCGGCGGGCATGCGGCTGTACGTCGACGGGGTCGAGGTCGCGGCCAACCCCGACGTCGTCGCGGGCCAGGCCTCGCGCAACGGGTACTGGCGCATCGGCGGGGACAACCTGAGCGGCTGGCCCGACACCGGCTCGAACAACTTCGTGGGCTGGATCGACGAGGTCGCGACGTACGGGCGTCAGCTGAGCCTCGCCGACGTCGTGCGTCACTACGGCATGGGCACGGGCGGCGAGATCCCGAACATCCCGCCGACGGCGGCCTTCACCGCGACGGGGGGCGTGCTCACCGCGAGCTTCGACGCGAGCGCCTCGGGCGACGAGGACGGCACGATCACGTCCTACGCGTGGGACTTCGGGGACGGCCAGAGCGGCTCCGGCGCGACCGTGACGCACCCCTACGCCGCGCCCGGGACGTACCAGGTCACCCTCACCGTGACCGACGACGACGGCGCGACTGCGACCGCGACGCAAGAGGTCGTCGTCGAGGCGCCCAACCAGGCGCCCACGGCCGCCTTCACGTGGGCGAACACGCACCTCACGGCGAGCGTCGACGCGGGCGGGTCGACCGATCCCGACGGCTCGGTCGTGTCCTACCTGTGGCGCTGGGGCGACGGCTCGACGAGCACGGGCGTGACCGCGCAGCACACCTATGCCACGGCGGGCACATACCCGGTCGAGCTCACGGTGACCGACGATGACGGCGCGACGGGCACGGTGACGGTCGACGTGACCGTGACGGAACCGCCGCCCGCACCCGACGTCGTGGCACGAGACGCGTTCTCGCGGACCGTCGCCTCGGGCTGGGGCAACGCGGACCTCGGTGGCGCCTGGGTCACGACCTCGGGCGCGGGGAGCGTCGCGCTGGGGACCGGGCGTCTGACGCTCGGCAGCGCGGGGGCGATCGCGAGCGCACGTCTGCCGGGGGCCGAGGGCACGCACGTGACGACGTCGACGACGGTCCGCTGGGACAAGCGGCCCTCGGGCAACGGCGGGTACACGCTCCTCCGCGGGCGGATCGCCGCGGGCGGGGAGTATCGCTTCAAGGTCAACTACCGCTCCAACGGGCAGCTCCAGGGCTGGATCGCCCGAGCGAGCTCGACGGGGTCGGAGACGGTTATCACGCCCGTGCAGACCGTCTCGGGTGCGACGTACGACGCGGGGACCCCCGTCAACCTGCGGATGGAGGTCGCGGGCGCCTCGCCGACGACGATCCGCGCAAAGCTGTGGACGGGGAGCACCGAGCCGAGCGGGTGGCAGTGGCAGGTGACCGACTCGACCGCAGGGCTCCAGGTGCCCGGGCACACGGGCGTCGCGGGGATGCTCGCGCCGAACACGACGAACACCCCCGTGGTCGTGTCCTTCGACGACTACCGCGTCGAGGTCCCCGCGGGCAGCGGGCCGGCGCCCAACGAGTCGCCCGAGGCCGCCTTCACGGCCTCGACCTCGGGTCTCACGGTCTCGGTCGACGGCTCGGGCTCGTCCGACCCGGACGGGACGATCAGCACGTACGCGTGGGACTTCGGGGACGGCGAGACCGCGTCCGGCGTCTCGGCCGAGCACACCTACGCGCTCGCGGGCACGTACACGGTGCGCCTCACCGTGACCGACGACGACGGCGCGAGCGACTCGACGACGCGCCAGGTCACCGTGACCGCGCCCGATCCTGGCCCTGGTCCCGAGCCGGAGCCGCCGGGTGACGGCGTGGTCGGGGCGGATGCCTTCTCCCGCACGGTCGGGTCGGGCTGGGGCACGGCGGACACGGGCGGTGCGTGGGTCACGACCTCGGGGGCGGGGAGCGTCCAGGCCGGTGTCGGGCGCCTCCAGCTCGGCAGCGCGGGCTCGATCGCGAGCGCACGTCTGCCCGGCGCGGAAGGCACCGAGCTCACGACGTCGACGACCGTCTCGTGGGACAAGCGCCCCTCGGGCTCGGGCGGGTACACGCTCCTGCGGGGGCGGATCGCTGCGGGCGGGGAGTACCGCTTCAAGGTCAACTACCGGTCCAACGGGCAGCTCCAGGGGTGGATCGCACGGGCGAACGCGAGCGGCTCGGAGACGGTCATCGCGGGGACGCAGACGGTCGCGGGTGCGACGTATGCCGCGGGGACCCCGGTGCGCCTGAAGTTCGAGGTGACCGGGACCTCGCCGACCCTGCTGCGCGCGAAGGTCTGGACGGGTGGCACTGAGCCGGCCGGCTGGCAGTGGCAGACCACCGACTCGACCGCGGGGCTCCAGGTGCCCGGGCACACGGGCGTCGCGGGGATGCTCGCGCCGAACACGACGAACGCTCCTGCGGTCGTGTCCTTCGACGACTTCCTCGTCGAGGGCCCCGTGACCGAGGCTGCCCCTGAGCCGGAGGCCCCCGAGCCGGGACCGGGTGACGAGCCTGGCGACCCGGGCGACGAACCTGGTGACCCCGGTGACCCGGGCGACGAGCCTGGCGATCCGGGTGACGAGCCTGGCGACCCGGGTGACGAGCCTGGCGACCCCGGTGACGAGCCGGGCGACCCCGGTGACGAGCCGGGCGACCCGGGTGACGAACCTGGGGACCCCGGTGACCCGGGTGACGAGCCTGGCGACCCCGGTGACGAGCCGGGCGACCCGGGCGACGAGCAGGAGCCCGGCCCCGTCGCGGTCGGCGCCGACCAGTTCGCGCGCACGGTCGGCTCGGGCTGGGGCACCGCGGAGATCGGCGGCCCGTGGGTCACGACCGCCGGTGCCGCAGCCGTCGTGCCCGGTGCGGGGCGTCTCACGCTCTCGAGCGCGGGGGCGATCGCAGCCGCGCGGCTCCCCGGGATCGAGGAGACCGACCTCACGACGACCGCGACGGTCGTGTGGGACAAGCGACCCTCGGGCAGCGGCGGGTACACCCTCTTGCGCGGGCGGATCACGCCGGGCGGCGAGTACCGCTTCAAGCTCAACTTCCGCTCGAACGGCACCGTGACGGGATGGGTCGCACGGTCCAACGCGGCCGGCTCGGAGACGATCATCGCGGCGACGCAGACCGCGAGCGGCGTGACCTACGAGGCGGGCACACCCGTGCACATGAAGATCGACGTCACGGGCACGTCCCCGACGACGATCCGCGCGAAGGTGTGGACGGGCGACACCGAGCCTGAGGAGTGGCAGTGGCAGGTGACCGACTCGAACCCTGGTCACCAGGTTGCGGGGCACGCGGGAGTTGCGGGCATGCTCGCCCCGAACACGACCAACGTGCCCGTCGTGGCGTCGTTCACCCGCTTCCTCGCGACGCGGCCCGCGCCGTGACGCGGGAGCATGGGACCAGGCCCACGTCGGACGGAGGAGGTGCGCCCCGGTGCGGATAGCGCTCGTCGGGACCCGCGGCGTCCCGGCGCGCTACGGAGGCTTCGAGACCGCGGTCGAGGAGGTCGGCAAGCGGCTCGCCGCGGCGGGCCACGAGGTCACGGTGTACTGCCGCAGGCCGCGTGGCTCGACCGAGGAGG
>JAAYZM010000346.1 GCA_012514835.1 Actinomycetales bacterium | reverse complement strand
TCGGCGCCCTCGAGCGAGAAGCGCTTCTGGCCCACGAACTTCGTCTGCAGGAAGGTCTCGAAGGCCTCCGCCGCGTTGAGGCGGCGCAGGACGCGCAGCTGGTCCTCGCGCGGGGTACGCGCGTAGCCGGCCTCGAGGCGCTCCTGGAGCCAGCGGCGCTGGCGGCGGTCCGAGAGGTGCATGTACTCGATGCCCACGGTGCGGCAGTACGAGTCGCGCAGCAGGCCCAGCACGTCGCGGAGCTTGGCGCGCGAGTGCCCGCCGAACCCGGACACGGGGAACACCCGGTCGAGGTCCCACAGGTTGAGCCCGTGGGTCTGGACGTCGAGGTCGGGGTGCTTGCGCTGGCGGTAGGCGAGCGGGTCGGTGTCCGCCATGAAGTGCCCGCGCGAGCGGTAGGCGTGGATGAGCTCGGCGATGCGCGCAGGCTTCGCGGCCTCGGTGTCGGGGTCCACGGACGCGTCGCGCACCCAGCGCACGGGCTCGTAGGGGATGCGCAGCGACGCGAAGATGCGGTCGTAGAAACCGTCCTCGCCGATCAGCTTGTTCGCGATGATCCGCAAGAACTCGCCCGAGTGGGCACCCTGGATGATCCGGTGGTCATAGGTGGACGTGAGCGTGAGGACCTTCGAGACTCCCATGCGGTTGAGCTGGTCCTCGGCCGTGCCCGCGAACTCGGCCGGGTAGTCCATCGCACCGACGCCGATGATCGTGCCCTGTCCCTCCATCAGGCGCGGCACGGAGTGGACCGTGCCGATGGTGCCCGGGTTGGTCAGCGAGATCGTGGTGCCCGCGAAGTCCTCGACCTCGAGCTTGCCGCCGCGCGCCTTGCGCACGAGCTCCTCGTACGCGGCGAGGAACTGCGAGAACTCGAGCGTCTCGGACTTCTTGATGTTGGGCACGAGGAGCTGGCGCGTGCCGTCGGGCTTGGGCAGGTCGATCGCGAGGCCCAGGTTGACGTGCGCGGGCGTGACGAGTGCGGGCTTGCCGTCCGCGAGCGCGTAGCCGTTGTTCATCGCGGGCATGTCTGCGACGGCCTCGACGAGCGCGAAGCCGATGAGGTGCGTGAAGGAGATCTTCCCGCCGCGGGTGCGCGACAGGTGGTTGTTGATGACGATCCTGTTGTCGACCATGAGCTTGGCCGGCAGCGAGCGCACCGACGTGGCCGTGGGGACGGAGAGCGAGGCCTCCATGTTGGTCACGACGCGCGCGGCCGCTCCGCGCAGGCGGTCCACCTGGTCGTCACCGTCGGCGCCCTGCCACGCACCCTTGCGCGTGGGGACGCGCTCGGCGTAGGAGGCGGTGACGGGCTGCGCCGTCGCGACGGGGGCGGTCAGGGGGGCGTCGGGGTCCGGGGCCGACGACGGCTCGGTCCCGGTGGCCGACGGCGCCGCACCGTCCGCCGTCGTCGAAGCCTGTGCCGTCGAGGCCTGCGTCTTTGGGGCCTGTGCCTTGGCGTCCTCGACGTGCTTGGCGCCCGGGAGGTTCGCGACGGGGGCCGAGGGCTGGGAGTCAGGGGCCACGACGGAGGACGTCGAGGGCACGGCGACCGGGGCCGGGGGGCTGGACGTGTCTGCGTTGGACGTGTCCGCGGCGGGCGGGGTGTAGTTCTCGAAGAACTCCCACCACGCAGGGTCCACGGAGTTCTTGTCCTGCTGGTACTTCGCGAAGAGCTCCTCCACGAGCCAGTCGTTGGCACCGAAGAGTTCCCGGATGGTCTCCGGGTCTGCCTGTTGCGACACGTGCGCCTGCCCACTTCCGTCGCGGCGCTCTGGCCGCGTCACCGTTGAAAACGTCCGGGTACAACCCTAACCCCTGCGGGGGGCGGAATCCGGCGCCTGGTGCGGCGGAAATGCGCGACATTCGTGCAGGTCGCAGCGCTTTCTCTGACTTTGGCAAAGGGTGAGCAACCCCCTGCGCCGGGCGGCATAAAGACCTCTCCCGAAGGGTCAGGTGATGTCCTTGCGGAAGGTGGTGACGCGACCGATCAGACCGAGCACGGCGGCGTAGCCCAGGAGGATGAGGGCGCCCTGCCACCACGGCAAGAGGTCGCCCCCTTCCTGGCCGCCGATCGCGGCGTAGAAGCTTGCGCCGATGAGGGCGTCACCCGCGGCCCCGGGCAGGAACTGCGCCACCGTGGCGCCCCAGTCGACGAGCGTCGCGAGGATCCGCACCATCGGCTCGACGAACTGCGTGAACACGAGCAGCAGCACGATCGACACGACCTGGTTGGGCAGCGCGGCACCGAGCCCCACCCCGACGAGCGCCCACAGCGCACCCGCAAGCACCGACAGCCCCACGGTCCGCAGCACCTCGGGCTCGCCGAGGTAGGTCGCGTTGCCGTTCA
The DNA here is from genome assembly GCA_012514835.1 of Actinomycetales bacterium. GTDB lineage: Bacteria > Actinomycetota > Actinomycetes > Actinomycetales > Cellulomonadaceae > JAAYZM01. The sequence continues at coordinate 2,047 of JAAYZM010000346.1, read as the reverse complement.
GCGCGAGCATCCCCGCACCGGCACCCACGGTCGTCAGCGTGCCGACGATCCCGTACACGAGCCCGATCGGGATGCTCGAGACGAACTTCGCGAGGAGCACCACGCTGCGGCGCGGCTCGGCGAGCAGGGTGGGCGTGATGGTCTGGTGACGGAACTCGCCCGTCACGGCGAGCGCCCCCACGATGACGGGGAACACGTAGCCGAGCGTCGCCGAGAGGCCGTAGATGGTCTGCGCGAGCTGCGACGCGGAGAAGATCTCGCCCTCGGCCCCGGCGTCGGCCGCCTCGCCCGCCGCGAAGGTGAGCGACCAGCCGAACGTGGCCGCGAGGAAGGCCATGTAGCCCACCATGCACAGCAGGAGGATCCTCCACATCCGGGTGGAGAAGAACTTGCGGTACTCGCTCACGAGCGTGGTCCTCATGCCGCACCTCCCGCCGCCGGGATACCGGTATCGAGGGGGTGCGCCGGGCGGGACGTGAGCTCGAGGAAGAGCTTCTCGAGCCCCGGGTTGTGCAGCGTGAGCTCGTGCAGCTCGACGCCCGCGGCGAACGCGGCCGCGCCGACCTCGGCGGGGGTCACCTGCTCGAGCGCGACCGCCCCGGGGGCCGCCGTCGTCCCCTCGGGAAGGTGCGCGCGCCGCCACCCGCGCTCCGCGACGAGGCGCTCGAGCCCGAGGGTCGCGGGGGAGGCGACGACGACGACGGGGGCCGCGAGCTGCGCGAGCTCGGCGAGCGTCGAGGAGTGCGCGAGGCGACCGCGGCTGATGATCACCACGTCGTCGACCGTCTGCTGCACCTCCGCGAGCACGTGGGACGAGACGAGCACGGTGCGTCCCTCGCGCGCGAGGTGCCGCAGCAGCGCGCGCAGCCACGCGATGCCCTCGGGGTCCAGGCCGTTGGCCGGCTCGTCGAGCACGAGCACGCGCGGGTCGCCCAGGAGGGTCGTGGCGAGGCCCAGGCGCTGGCGCATGCCGAGCGAGAACCCGCCCACGCGGCGCTTCGCGGCGTCCTTGAGGCCCACGAGCTCGAGCACCTCGTCCACGCGGGACGCGCCCGCACGGGCCTGCGGGGCGAGCGAGAGCAGGTGGTTGCGTGCCGTGCGTCCCGGGTGGAAGCTCGCGGCCTCGAGCGCGGCGCCCACGAAGCGCGTGGGCTCGGGCAGCGCGGCGTACGGGCGGCCCGAGATCGTGGCCGTGCCCGACGACGCGCGCACGAGCCCGAGCAGGATGCGCAGCGTGGTGGTCTTGCCCGCGCCGTTGGGGCCCAGGAAGCCCGTGACCCGGCCGGGCTGGACGGTGAAGGACAGGTCGTCGACGGCGCGGACCGCCCCGAAGTTCTTGGTCAGCCCCCTCACCTCGACCACCCCGTCGCCGTTCAGCGTGCTTGTCGTGCTCTCGGTCGGTGCCGCGCTCATCAGGGCCTCTCGATCGGTGGACCTACGCCGGGACCACCGTAGTGGGCCGCGGCGGAAGCGTCACCCGCATAGTGCAGCCCGACGGCGTGTCGGCGACGGCCACCGTGCCGCCGTGCAGCGTGACCGCCCAGCGCACGATCGACAGGCCCAGGCCCGTCCCGCCCGTGGGGATCTGCCCCGTGTGCGCCGGGTTGTTGCCGCGCGCGAAGCGGTCGAACACGCGCTCGCGGTCCCCCTTGGCGATCCCGGGCCCCTGGTCCGTCACGTCCACCACCACGCCACCAGGCATCACGTACGCCTCGAACGTGATCTCCTCGCCGCGCGGGGAGTGGCGCACGGCGTTCTGGGCGAGGTTCGCGAACACCTGGTGCAGCCGCTGCTCGTCCGCCTGGATGGTCAGGTGGGGCGGGGCGACCTTGACCGCGAAGGTCAGGTTCTTGTCGGGACGGACCAGGCGTGCGCCGTCGGCCACGTGCCCCAGGAACTCCTCGAGGCGGACCTCGCCCACGTCGAGCGCCGCCGCCCCCGCCTCGAGGCGCGAGAGGTCGAGCAGGTACGTGACGAGCTTGCCGAGCCGCTCGGTCTGCTTGAGAGCCGCGGTCAGTGCGGCCTCGTCCGGCTCCGTCACCCCGTC
>JAAYZM010000345.1 GCA_012514835.1 Actinomycetales bacterium | reverse complement strand
CTCACGCGCCCTTCGCCGCGCGGAAGCCCGCGTCGAGGTCGGCGAGGATGTCGTCGATGTGCTCGAGGCCCACCGAGAGGCGCACGAGGCCCGGCGTCACGCCGGAGAGCGCCTGCTCCTCGGCCGTGAGCTGGCTGTGCGTCGTGGACGCGGGGTGGATCACGAGCGAGCGCACGTCACCGATGTTCGCGAGGTTCGAGTGCAGCTCGAGGCCGTCCACGAACGCCTTGCCGGCCTCCGCACCGCCAGCGAGCTCGAACGCGAGGACCGCGCCCGCACCCTTGGGCAGGTACTTCTGGGCGTTGGCGTGCCACGGGCTCGAGGCCAGTCCCGCGTAGTGGACCTTCGTGACCTCGTCGCGCGCCTCGAGCCACTCGGCCACCTTCTGGGCGTTCTCGACGTGGCGCTCGATGCGCAGCGACAGGGTCTCGATGCCCTGCGCGACGAGGAACGCGTTGAACGGCGAGATCGCCGAGCCGAGGTCGCGCAACAGCTGCACCCGCGCCTTGAGGATGTAGGAGAGGTTGACGGGGAACAGGCCGCCGACGCCGAGGTCCCGGGCGTAGACGAGCCCGTTGTAGGTGGGGTCCGGGGTGTTGTAGTTCGGGAAGCGCTCGGGGTGCTGCGCGAAGTCGAACGTGCCCCCGTCCACGATCACGCCCGCGATGGCCGTGCCGTGCCCGCCCAGGAACTTCGTGGCCGCGTGCACCACGACGTCCGCGCCGTGCTCGAGCGGACGCAGCAGGTACGGCGTGGCGATCGTGTTGTCCACCACGAGGGGGACGCCCACCTCGTGCGCGATGTCCGCGACGGTACGGATGTCGAGGACGTCCGAGCGGGGGTTGGGGATCGACTCGGCGAAGAAGAGCTTCGTGTTGGGGCGCACGGCGTCGCGCCACGCCTGCGGGTCGTGGGGGTCGGACACGAAGCCGACCTCGACGCCGAGCTTCTTGAGCGTGTGCGCGAAGAGGTTGTACGTACCGCCGTACAGGCTCGGGCTCGCCACGACGTGGTCGCCGGCCTCCGCGACGTTGAGGATCGAGAATGTGCTCGCGGCCTGGCCGGAAGCGAGCAGGAGCGCGCCGACGCCGCCCTCGAGGGAGGCGATGCGGTCCTCGACGGCCTGCTGGGTGGGATTGCCGATGCGCGTGTAGATGGGGCCCAGGTCAGCCAGTGCGAAGCGCGCTGCGGCAGTGTCCGCGTCTGGGAACACGAAGGACGTGGTCTGGTAGATCGGCAGCGCACGAGCACCCGTGGTGGGGTCGGGCGTCTGGCCGGCGTGGATCTGTCGGGTCTCGAAGGACCAGTCGTTGCTCATGGGTACTCCTCGGTCTCGGGTGGCCGGTGCGCGTCACCGGCCCGGCTGGGGCTTGGGGTGGGTGCGCACGATTCGTCGTGCCGGGCTGGGCCGAGGTGGCTCCTCGGGGGTTCGGGGAACCCGCCCGAGGGCAAGCCGAGCGTGCGCTGGGTCAGCGACACATTCGACGGGTGAACATGTCGAGGACGGTAGGCGCGGGCGTCGCCGGACCCCAAGTACCCATCCGCATGGTGAGATGCCGTCTCAAATACTTGGGTCGCGGCCCGTTCGACCTGGTCAAACAGGACGTATCGCGCGGGCGAGGCTCGTGTGACTGGTGTGATCAATGTGATTGTTGTGACTGGTGTTCACTTCTGGGAGTCAGGCGGGTAGCGTGCTGAAGCCGGGCGCCGCGAGGTGGGCCGGCACGAAGACCTGCGACACGAAGGGTGAACCGGTGGCGGACCAGCACGCGCGATGGCGGCCGTGGGTCGCTCTGGCGTGCGCCACTGCGCTCGTGGCCGGGATGGCCCCCGTCGCGCACGCGCTCCCTTTCGATCCTCAGGGCCCGAGCGACCAGGACGTCCAGGACGCCCGCGCCGCCGTCGAGTCCGCGCGCAGCTCCGTGGCGAGCATGGAGGTCCGGCTCGCCCAGCTCGGCATCGAGCTCGACGAGGCCTGGGTCGCGGTCGAGCGCGCCGCAGAGGACTACACGGAGTCCCTCGTGGCCCGGGACGCCGCGGCGGCCGAGGCCCGCACCACGGCGCGCCAGCTCGAGGAGGCCGAGGCAGAGCTCGCCGTCGCCCGCTCGCGCCTCGTGGCGATCGCGCTCAAGGCGATGCGCTCGGGCTCCGCGAGCGACCAGCTGCGCGCCGTGCTCGAGGCCGGGGGCATCGAGGACCTGGTCCAGCAGTCCGAGGCGCTCACCCTGCTCGGCTCGCGCACCAACGAGGTGGTCCAGGGCTTCCGCGCCGCGAGCCTCGTGGCCGAGACGCTGCGTGCCCGCGCCACGGCGGCCCTCGAGGCGCACGAGGCAGCGACCCGCGAGGCGGAGGCCGCGCTCGGGGCCGCCCAAGACCTCCAGGAGGAGGCCGAGGCCAAGGTCGCTGCCGCCGAGACCGAGCGCGAGGACCTGCTCGAGCGGCTCGCCGCCGCGCGCGAGACGAGCGTCCAGGTCGAGCGCGAGCGCCAGGAACGGCTCGACGACGAGCGCCGCGAACGTGAACGCCGCGAGCGCGAGGAGCGAGAGAAGCAAGAGCAGGACGACGACGGGCCGGGCCAGGGCGACGACGACGCCCCCGAGAACGACACCCCCGGGGACGACGGCGGCCAGGAGGACGACGTCGTCGACCCTGACGACCCCACTCCGGACCCGACACCGGATCCCACCCCGGACCCGACTCCGGACCCCTCGCCCGACCCCACGCCCGACCCGCGGCCGAACCCCTCCCCGAGCCCGGACCCGACACCGACGCCCACGCCGAGCCCCAAGCCGGACCCGAAGCCCGAGAAGCCCAAGAACGACCCGTACGGCCTCGGCACCGGCACGTCGGTGGGTTCTGCCTCGAAGGGCAAGAAGGCCGTGAAGTGGGCGAAGAAGCAGCTCGGGGTGGACTACGTCTACGGCGGCACGGGCAACCCGGGCTTCGACTGCTCAGGGTTGACCATGAAGGCGTGGGCCGACGCCGGGGTGGCGCTCAACCGCACGTCACGCGACCAGTACCGCCAGGTGCTCAAGATCAGCCTGAACAGCCTGCGTCCCGGTGACCTGCTGTTCTGGGGCGACAACCCCGAGGAGAACGACCCGTCCTCGGTGACGCACGTCGCGATGTACATCGGCGGGAACCAGATCATCGAGGCGCCGCGCCCGGGCCTGCAGGTGCGGATCGGCGACCTCTCGGGCTGGCGCCTGGAGCGCCTCATGCCCTTCGCCGGCCGCCCCTGACAACCCTGAGCCCGGCAGTCTGAACTGCCGGGCTCAGCGGAAGGGGTGGGTGTCAGTCGCGGGTGTACTGGTACGGGTTCGTCATGACCTCGCGCTCGGGGATCTCCGGGTACATGCCGGACTTCCACGTCTCCTCGCCGAGCTCGCCCTTGAGGAACTCGACAGTGTTCTCGAGCTG
>JAAYZM010000344.1 GCA_012514835.1 Actinomycetales bacterium | reverse complement strand
GCGGCGGGAGAGGATCTGCATGACCCGCTCCATCTCCTTCTCGCGCCCGATGACGGGGTCGAGCTTGCCGTCGCGCGCCGCCTGGGTGAGGTTGCGCCCGAACTGGTCGAGCACGGCCGAGCCGGACGGCTGCCCCTCCGCGGGGCCGCCCGCGGCGACGGGTTCCTTGCCCTGGTAGCCGGACACGAGCTGGATCACCTGCTGGCGCACCCGGTTGAGGTCCGCGCCGAGCTTGCCGAGCACCTGCGCGGCGACTCCCTCACCCTCGCGGATGAGGCCGAGCAGGATGTGCTCGGTGCCGATGTAGTTGTGGCCCAGCTGCAGCGCCTCGCGCAGGGACAGCTCGAGCACCTTCTTGGCGCGCGGGGTGAAGGGGATGTGGCCGGAGGGGGCCTGCTGGCCCTCGCCGATGATCTCCTGCACCTGGGCGCGGACGGCGTCGAGCGAGATCCCGAGCGCGTCGAGCGCCTTCGCGGCGACTCCCTCACCCTCGTGGATCAGGCCCAGGAGGATGTGCTCCGTGCCGATGTAGTTGTGGTTGAGCATCCTCGCCTCTTCCTGGGCAAGGACGACCACCCGACGTGCGCGGTCGGTGAATCTCTCGAACATGCGGCGCTCCTGTTGGTCTGGGCGTTCATCGATGCTAACCACGCCGCACCCCCCAACCTGCCTGTGTTCGCCACAGGCGTGACGCCCGTAGCATCGCCCTCGTGACGGGCAGCACCGAGCAGGGGACGGCTTCCGCCGACGACGGCGCCCTCCGGGTGGGTGCGCACCCGACGCACCGGCCCTGGTGGCGGCGGCGCCGGGTGTGGCTACCGGTCGCCGTGCTCGCCGTCGTCGTCCTCGGTCCCGTCCTCGCGGTGCAGGCGACGGGCCAGGCGAAGGTGCGCTCCTCGGTGGCCGCGGTGGATGCCACGCCCGTGGCGATCGTCCTCGGCGCGGGGCTGCGGCCCGACGGTTCGCCGTCGACATCCCTCACGCGTCGCCTCGCGCGCGCGGCCGAGCTCTACGCGGCCGGGACCGTCCAGGCGGTGCTCGTCTCCGGGGACAACTCGCGCGAGGACTACGACGAGCCCACCGCGATGCACGACTGGCTCGTCGCGAACGGGGTCCCGGCCGCGAAGGTGGTGCGCGACTACGCGGGCTTCGACACGCACGACACGTGCCGGCGGGCGCGCCGCGTGTTCGGCGTCGAGGCCGCCGTGGTGGTCACGCAGGACTATCACGTGCGCCGGGCCGCGTTCTCGTGCGCGGCCGCGGGGATCGACGTCCAGGGATCGGGGGTGTCCTCGGCGAGCGTCGAGCCCTCCAAGGCCGTCATGTACCGGGTGCGCGAGCTCCCCGCGTCGTGGAAGGCCGCGCTCGACGCCGTGGTGAACCGCAGCCCCGTCTACCTGGGCGACCCCGAGCCCGGCGTGCGGGACGCGCTCGCGGGCTGACCGGTGCTCGTCGCCCGAGCGGTGCCCGTCACGTGGTCGGCGACGGCCGCCACGACCTCGCCGTCGGCCAGGATGCGTTGGTGCCCGAGGCCGTCGGTCGCGAGCAGGTCCGCCGTCGGCCACGCGTGCGCGAGCCGCTCCCCCACCGCGAACGAGGTCTCCTTGTCGCGGCGGTCGTGCACCACGAGGGTCGCGGGCATGGCGC
>JAAYZM010000343.1 GCA_012514835.1 Actinomycetales bacterium | reverse complement strand
GCCTCTTCCCCGTGGACCAGTCCGAGCGCATCGCCTCGGGCATCCCGGGCGCGGGCCTCGTGCACGTCATCCGTTCCGAGCACGGCCACGACGGCTTCCTCATCGAGAACGACCAGCTCGGCCCCGTCGTCGGCGACTTCCTCGCCTCGCGCGTGCGCTGAACCCCTCCCGCGCGGCTGGCTGCGTCGCCACCGTGTGCGCGTGGAGATCCAGGTCAACGGCAGCATCGAGATCGATGCGCCCCGCGAGACGGTGATCGCGCGCACCCACACCACGGACGTCGAGGTCGTGCGCTCCTTCGACCCTCGCGTCATCTCGATCGAGACGAACGACGTCCCTGAGAACGTCGTGGGTCAGGTCGCGACCGTCACGGCGGAGGTCACGGGGAGGCGCGCCGTCATCACGATCACCACCGTGGACGTCCGCCTGCCCGAGTACATCGTCGAGCGCAACGAGGGGTCCGGACCGGTCCACGTGACGCGCAGCGACTACACCGAGCTTCCCGGCGGGCGCACGCGCGTCACGATGACGACGACCTTCTTCGTGCCCTGGTGGAACCCGATCCTCGCGGCGCTCGTCAAGCCCGTAGGCGCCCGCTCGATCCGCGACTCGCTCGAGAAGGTGAAGCAGCTCGTCGAGTCGTGACTGCTCGCAGCCCGCGTTGGCACGGCAGGATGGAGCCATGAGCCACCTCGATCTTGCCCAGGTCAGCCAGGTCGTCCGGGAGCAGTGGGACACGCTGCGCGCGTGGCTCGAGGACGTGGACGTGCACGACGCGCGCCCGAGCGGGCTCGAGGGCTGGACGGTCGCCGAGCTCGTCGCGCACCTCGCGCGCTGCCACCGCGTCATCCCCGGGGCGGTCGACGCGCCCGAGGGCACGCCCCCGCAGTCCCTCGCCGAGTACCTCGGCGGCTACGCGCCCGACGCGCAGATGGTGGCCGACGGAACGCGTGAGCAGGCGCGGGAGATCGCGGCGGACCCCCTCGCGGCGATCGACATCGCGGCACGGCGCGCCTGGGAGGCCCTCGAGGACTTCGGCCCGAAGGACCACGTGGTGCTCGCGAAGCGCGGCCCGATCATGCTCTCCGACCTCGTCCTGACCCGCGGCGTCGAGTTCGTGGTGCACGCCGACGACCTCGCCCGCTCGGTGGGAGCGAGCAAGCCGCCCATCACGCGGGCGGCTCTCGAGCTCGTGGCGCAGGCCCTCCTCGACATCGTGGTCACGCGCGGCGGGTACAGCCTCGAGGTCGCCGAGCCCTTGCTGTGGGTCCGACTCGCGGCCGGCCGCCAGCCCTACGACGTCGACGAGCTCGCCAAGGCCCTGCACCCGACCTACACCGCGGACTCCGTCCCCGACCTCGGCACCATGCTCCCCCTGGTCTGAGGCCCGCGCCGAGGAGCGACGCTCGGTCCCTGGCCGGAGAGCTCGCGAGAGACGAGGCCGGCGGACTCGAAGTGCTCGAGCTGCTCGGCGAAGCCCTCGAACAGGCGCAGGTCCTGGGGGCGAGGCAGGGAGAAGACCCCCACCGTGCTCCCGCTGCGCCGCACCTTCGAGGCGTTGGAGACGAAGAAGTTCGCTCGGTTCAGCTCGAAGCGGTCCTGCT
>JAAYZM010000342.1 GCA_012514835.1 Actinomycetales bacterium | reverse complement strand
TGTGGATCGTCACGGCCCACGCGAGCTTGAACGGCAGCTGCGTGAACGTGCCCACCACCTCGCGGCGCAGCGAACCTCCCTCGAGCACGGGCCGGGTCGCGTCCCACGTGTGCGGATGGACGGTCTGGACCCGCCCGTCGATCTCGACGCCCGCCGTGACCTCGCCGTCCTCGTCCACCCCCGCCCACGCGACCCGGCCCAGGGTGCCGTTGACCCAGCGGTCCGAGGGATCGTTGGCGAGCATCATCACCTGCGCGCCCGCCTTGAACGTGAGCGCGTCCTCGACGGGGGAGTCGAACGTCGCGAGGTCCCCGGTGCGCCGCGCGAGGCTCGTGACCTCCTCGCCCGGCAGCCGCGCGAGCCGCGCCCGGTTGCGCGCCGTGACCATGCGGTTGGTGGGCGCGAGCGTGAGCCACAGCTCGTCCTCGGGCGGCTCGAACTCGGGGTCGGTGCGCGCGTTGAGGTCACGCTGCGCCTGGTCCACGAGCACGCCCTCGCGGATCGCGTTGAGGATCGACGTGAGCCGCTCGTCCCCGAGCTGACGGAACACCGTGGTGAGCGCGACCGTGGGGAACGCGTCACGGTCGAAGGAGTCCGCGGAGAAGAAATAGGGCGTCTCGTAGCGCGTCTCGAAGTGGCGGGCTTCGTGGTCGCCGACGACGACGGTCGGCAGCTGGAACAGGTCCCCCACGAGCACCAGCTGGACACCGCCGAACGGCTCGCCCGGCCGGGGCCCGAAGCGCTCGAGGGCCGTGGCCATCATGTCGAGCACGTCAGCACGCACCATCGACGCCTCGTCCACGATCAGCGTGTCGAGAGCGCGCAGGGTCTGGTGGAAGCGGCCCGGGAAGTAGTGCGCCGCGCACCGACTCGGGATCCGTCGTCGGCCCGAAGCTGAACAAGCGGTGGATCGTGTACCCGTCCACGTTGAGCGCCGCGATCCCCGTGGGCGCCGCCACCACCACGTTGCGGTCCGTGGTCGCCATGAAGTGGCGGATCAACGTGGACTTGCCCGTGCCGGCCTTCCCCGTGAGGAAGAGGTGCGAGCCCGAGCGCAACAGCTCAAGGGCGCGCTCGATCTCTGGCGTTGTCACGTGTCCCATGGCGGCCCCCAGGCTAAGCCCCGTTCGCGTCAAGGTGTGCGCTTCCTGACGCCAGACGTCAGCAACCACACACCTTGTCTCGCAGCCAGAGATCAGACGAGGGGGAGGAGCGTGCCGAGGTCGGGGACGGAGTCGGCCGTGTAGGTGGCCTGGAGCGCCTTGGCGAGCTCGTCGACGTCGTAGGGCTGGCGGCCCGCCGCGAGGCGCACCCACAGCAGCGGATCGGTGACCTCGAGCTTCCAGCCGCCGCGTGTGACCACCACGTCGAGGAACGCCTCGGCGATCAGGTCGAGCGCGGCGCGCGTGACGGGCGGCTTCACACCGAGCGACCGGGCCAGGTCGTCCGCGTGCACCACGAACTCCACGCCACGGGTGATCACCAGATCGGACAGCAGGATGGGCCCGCGCTTGGCGAGCACCACGCGGTCGGTGGGCCCGAACGCCTCGAGTGCCTCCCACGCACGCCACGCGAGCAGGTCGATCTCGGCGAGGGGGTCAGCCGCGATCTGGACGGCGGTCTCACGCGTCCCGGCGGCCACGAGCTCAGCGTCCGGTGCGTACCCGCTCAGGTACTCCGCGAGCGACTGGGCGTTCGTCCGGGGCGGCGCCTCGACGGCCGCGGGGATCTGGAGCTGACACCGTGCGAGGTGCGCCACGAGCTCGGCGACCGTCCAGCCCTCGAGCACGCTGGGGCGTTCGTCGTGCACGTCGATCTCGCCGAGCCAGGAGCGCAGCGTGCGCCACTGCTCCCGGACGATCTCGCTGACTCGGGCCAGGTCCGCATCGCTCATGGGCTCATCCTGCCGTCTCCCGCGGTGGAGCGCCGGGAGGCTACCCGTCCACGAGTTCCTTGATGCGCGCGAGCGAGCCCGCCATCGACCTCGGCGCGACCGCCCGCAGCGCGAGAGCGAGCAGCGGGTTCCACCACGGCACGGTGAACGTCGTGGTGAGCTCGATCCGCGTCTCGCCGTCGGGCAGCACCGTGTACTGCGTGCGGGTGACGTGGTCCGGACCCGAGCCCTCGTAGCGCTCCACCTGGTACTCGGGCAGGTCGACCTCGACGGCAGTGATCGTCATGACCATGTCCTTCGTGCCGTGCCGGGCCGTCACCCGGGCCACCTGCCCGCCTGCCCCTCCGGCACGCCGTTCGTCGCGACGGCGATCACGCGCGGGTCGAAGCGCTGCACCGTCTCGAGGTCCGTCGTGTGGGTCAGCTCGATGACGCGCTCGCGGGCGGCGGCGACCTCGGTGGCGGCGGAGAAGCGCAGTTCCATGCGCGTCAAGGTAGTGGAGCGGGGCCGACGGCGGAAGGGTTCCGGTCCTGCGTCCCGCGGGGGCCGACGGCGGCCTCCCGGGCGGCCGTCGTCACCGCACGCGGGAGGCGAGGAAGTCCGCGACCACGGGGCCGAGCTGGTCGTTCTCGATGAGGAAGCCGTCGTGGCCGTGCTCGGAACGGATGACGTGCACGAGGCCCGCGCCCGGGATGCCCGAGGCGATGCGCTCGGACTGGTCCACGGGGAAGAGGC
>JAAYZM010000041.1 GCA_012514835.1 Actinomycetales bacterium | reverse complement strand
GCCGCGATGTTCGGTCGCGGGACCTCGGGCGAGGGTTCCGACGCGACCGACCTCAGTCTGCCGGGGGTGCAGGGCGAGCTGGTGCGAGCGATCCTCGATACCGGCACGCCGGTGGTGCTTCTCCTCATCACCGGACGGCCCTACGCCCTCGGCCAGCTCGCTCCCCGCGCGCGCGCCGTCGTGCAGGCCTTCTTCCCCGGCCAGCGCGGCGGGCAGGCGCTCGCGGAGATCCTGCTCGGGGACGTGAACCCCTCGGGTCGCCTGCCCGTGAGCGTCCCCGCGGACCCGGGTGGTCAGCCCGGCACATACCTCGCGCCGCCGCTGGCCCGGAAGTCCGGGGTCTCCTCGATCGACCCGACGCCGCTGTACGGGTTCGGGCACGGCGAGAGCTACACGAGCTTCGAGTGGAGCCAGCCCGAGCGCGTCGAGCTCATGCCGTGGACCACGGACGGCGTCACGGCGCTCGAGCTGACCGTCACGAACACGGGCGAGCGCGCCGGAACGGACGTGGTCCAGCTCTACGCGCACGACCCCGTCGCCTCGGTGGTGCGGCCCGACCAGTGGCTCATCGGCTACGCCCGCGTCGAGCTCGAGCCGGGCGAGAGCGCCCGCGTCCAGCTCGAGGTGCACGCCGACCTCACGTCCTTCACGGGCGTGGGTGGGCGGCGGATCGTCGAGCCGGGCGCGATCGAGCTGCGGGTCGCGCGGTCGAGCGCGGACGTGCACGACGCCGTGCTCCTGTGGCTCGAGGGGCCGCAGCGCGAGGTGGACCACACGCGCGTCATGACCACGCGCGTGACCGTGGCCCGCGAGCCCAGCGTCATCGACGTCGAGGAAGTGCCCGCCTGACCCAGGCCGAACCGGGTTCCCTCCGCGTAGCGGTGCTGGCTCGCGGAAAGGGCTAGGGGTGGATGGGGCGTGCGTGGGCGTCAGGGATGCCGGACTTGCGCGAGAAGTAGGTGTTGACCTGGTCGCGCCACTCACGGGTGGAGCGGAGCTGCTCGGCGAGGAGCTCGCGGACGCGGGCCACCACGTCAGCCGGGAGTGAGCCCGCGACGCGCTCGAACGCCGCCGCGCGGGCCTCGGCCTCCTCGACGCCCGCGAAGTGCGTGTCGTAGATGTGCTGGATCACCGTGGTGCCCGAGCGGAGCACGTGGGTGTACGGCACGTGGTGGAAGAAGAGGAGCAGCTCGTCGGGGCACGTGTCGAGCGACTCGTAAGTCGATCGCCACGGCTCGGGGTACTGGCCCGCGTAGCCGGTGCCGGTCGCGACCGTGCGGTCCACGCCCAGTCCGTCGCGGTCCGCGAAGTGGTAGGTGCCCCACGGCGAGTACTCGTACCCGTCCACGGACGGCCCGTAGTGCGAGCCGGGCGTCACCATGAAGCACACGCCCAGCGGCGCGGTGTACTTCTCGTACGTGAGCCACGAGCCGGCCATGACCTCGCGCAGACCGGCCCGCAGTGCGCCGTCGGCCCCGAAGCTCAAGCCCGCCCACTCGTCGAGGATCGCGAGCGGGTCGTGGCCCGCGTCCCACGCGAGGCGGCCGTAGGCGTAGAGGTTGGCCTGCGCGAGCGGGTGGCCGGTCCAGAACTCGTCGGTGCCCACGTTCGAGACGGCCGCGATCCCGCCGCGCCGCCCGCCCGGCGCCTGGCCCGCGGCGATCCCGGCCAGGTCGGTCTCGGACTCGCCCCACGGGCGGAACGCCAAGAGCTCCGCCCACTGCTCGCCCAGGTAGTACACGTGCTTCTGGTGGCCCGTGTACTCCTGCGTGACCTGCAGCTCGACGGCGAGCCGGGTGTGGGGCATCGCCGCGAGCACGGGGGAGACGGCCTCGCGCACCTGGAAGTCGAGGGGGCCGTGCTTGACCTGCACCACGACGTTCTCGTCGAAGCGACCGTCGAGCGGCGTGAAGTGGTCGAAGGCCGCGCGCGCCCGGTCCGTCGAGCGGTCGCGCCAGTCCTGGTGGTGGTTGTAGACGAACGCCCGCCAGAACACGGTGCCCCCGTGCGGGGCGAGAGCGCGCGCGAGGACGTTCGCGCCGTCGGCGTGGTCGCGCCCGTACGCGAACGGGCCGGGCTGGCCCTCCGAGTCGGCCTTGACGACGAAGCCCCCGAAGTCCGGGATCGCGGCGTAGACGTCCGCCGCGGCACCCGCCCACCAGTCCGCCACGCCCGGGTCCAGCGGGTCCGCGGTGTCGAGCCCGCCCAGCAGCATCGGGGACGCGAAGCTCACCGACAGGAACACCCGGATGCCGTGCGGTCGGAAGATCTCCGCGAGGTCCACCACGTCCGCGAGCCGCTCGGTGAGCAGCACGGCCGCCGAGCCCACGTTGACGTTGTTGACGGACACCGCGTTGATGCCCACCGAACCGAGCAGCCGCGCGTAGGCGCGCAAGCGCTCGCGGTCCGGGTTCGGCGCGCCGTCCACCCAGAAGATCGACCCGCCCGCGTACCCGCGCTCGACCTGGCCCATGACGTCGTGGACGTGCAGGTTGTCCCAGTGATTGAGCATGCGCACGGACTGCTGGGGCGCGTGCCGCTCGGGCGCAAGCTCACCGTCGAACGCGGCCGCACCACGGCGCACCAGCTCGTGGAACCCGTACAGCAGCCCGCTGGGCCCGCCCGCGAGCACGGCCGTGACACCGCCCGCGCGTGCGAGGAGGAAGCCCTCGGGGCCGAGGGATGCCCCGCCGTCGGCGGCAAGGAGGAGAGAGCCGACGACGGCGGGGAGCTGGGACTTGGCGCGCAGAGCCGAGACCTCGGCGAGCACGAGCTCGACGTCATCCGATGCGGTAGCCCGCGCGCCCGCCCGCTCGAGCTCGAAGCGCACGGTTCCGCCCACGAGCCCGCCGTCGGACACCACGACCGTGCGCCGCCCGCTCAGGTGAGCGAACGCGGACTGCGGCAGCCAGGCGGGGTGGGGGCTCACCAGTCGTGCACCGTCCCGTCCTTGAGCCGGTTGACCGGCAGGTACGCGCGCACGTACTCGTGCCGCTCGGCCACCTCGTCGACGTACTCGACGCCCAGGCCGGGCTCGTCGCCGGGGTGCAGGTAGCCGTCGGTGAACGTGAAGGACGTCCGGAACGCCTCGAGCGACACGGCGGAGTGCTTCATGTACTCCTGGATGCCGAAGTTGTGGATCGCGAGCGCGAGGTGCATCGCGGCGGCCTGCCCCACGGGGGAGATGTCCGTGGCGCCGTGCATCCCGGAGCGGATCTGGTACATGCCCGCGTAGTCGAGGATGCGCCGCAGCGACGTGATGCCGCCCGCGTGCGCCACGGAGGACCGCACGAAGTCGATGAGCTGCTCGCGGATGAGCGTCTGGTAGTCCCACACTGACGTGAGGACCTCGCCGATCGCGAGCGGGGTGGTGGTGTGCTGGCGCACGAGGCGCAGCGCCTCCTGGTTGTCCGCGGGCGTGACGTCCTCGAGCCAGAACAGGTCGAACGGCTCGAGGGACTTGCCCAGCTGGGCGGCGTCGCGCGGGGTGAGGCGGTGGTGGGCGTCGTGCAGCAGGGGCAGCTCGGGCCCGAACTCGTTGCGCACGGCCTCGAACACGCCGGGGACGTAGCGCAGGTAGGCGCGCGTGTCCCAGTCGTCCACGGTGGGGCCCTCGCCGCGCACCGCGGGCTCGTAGTCGTAGACGCCCGACGACGACGGAGCCGCGGGGACCCCGTAGACGTGGTCGAGGCCCGGGACGGCCGTCTGGACCCGCACGGCCCGGAAGCCCTCGTCGAGGCTCTGCCGCACGGAGTCGATCAGGGCGGGGGTGTCATGGCCCGTCGCGTGCGCGTAGGCGAGGAGCCCGCCGCGCGATGCGCCGCCCAGCAACTGGTAGAGCGGGAGACCGGCGACGCGCGCCTTGATGTCCCACAGGGCGACGTCCACCGCGGAGATCGCGGTCATGGTCACGGGGCCGCGCCGCCAGTACACGCCGCGGTAGAGCAGCTGCCACGTGTCCTCGATACGGTGCGCGTCGCGCCCCACGAGCATGGGGGCCACGTGGTCGCGCAGGTAGGCCGCGACGGAGAGCTCGCGCCCGTTGAGGGT
Organism: Actinomycetales bacterium; assembly: GCA_012514835.1. Classification (GTDB taxonomy): domain Bacteria; phylum Actinomycetota; class Actinomycetes; order Actinomycetales; family Cellulomonadaceae; genus JAAYZM01. The sequence continues at coordinate 511 of JAAYZM010000041.1, read as the reverse complement.
CGCGTCACCGAGTCCGACGACGCCGTCCTCGGTGGTGATGCGCAGCGTGACGAAGGTGCGCCCTGGGCTCGCGACGAGCACCTCGACCTCGCGGATCGTCGAGCCGTTGACCGCCATGTTCCTCCGATCGGCGCTGGTCGTGGAGTGCGTCTTTCGAGCCTAGTGAGCGCGCTACGGTTGGCAAACGTTTGCCAGATATTGCCAATCTTGCCGCGGGGCGCGAAGGTGGCACCAGGGGCCGGAACGGCCAGGATCGAAGGGGATCACGGTGAAGCGAGAGCGCGCAGTCACGTTGCGGGACGTCGCAGAGCGTTCCGGCGTTGCCATCTCGACCGCCTCACGTGCGCTTTCGCGGCCCGGCCGGGTCAGCCCCGCGACCACCGAGCGCGTGCGAGCAGCGGCCCGCGAGCTCGGCTACACCCCCACGATGTCCGGCCGCGCGCTGCGCCTCGGACGCACCGGGATGGTGGCCCTCCTGGTGCCGGACGTGACCAACCAGTTCTTCATGGGG
>JAAYZM010000341.1 GCA_012514835.1 Actinomycetales bacterium | reverse complement strand
CGCCGCCTCTCGCCGTACTACACGCGCTTCCTGCACCGCGACCGCGGCGGGGAGTGGGAGTTCAACCTCGACTGGAAGCCCTATGACGGCTTCCCCGCACGCGCGGGCTTCCTGCGCACCGTGCGGCTCGGCCACGAGGCCGTCAAGGCGGGCCTCGACATCGCGTGCCCCGTGCTCGTGTGCTGCTCCACCGCGAGCGGCCCGTCGAGCTCGTTCCACTCGCGGCTCGACCGGACCGACTCGGTGCTCGACGTCGCGCACATGATCTCCCGCGCGCCGGGGCTCGGGGAGGACGTCACGATCCGCCCGATCGACGGGGGGATCCACGACCTCGCGCTCTCCCCGCACGGCGCCCGGACGCTGTACTTCGACACGATCCTGGACTGGGCGGACGAGAGGATCGCGGACCTGCCCTGACGCCCGTGATCGCCGTCGCGAGCAGCCCCGCGGCGCCCCCCGCCCCGGTACCCTGAGCGCAGCCGACCAGGAGTTCCCGTGGACCACGACTCACCGCCTTCGGGTGCCGCCGGGCACGCGAGCAGCCGCTCGATGGTGCTCGACGCGATCCGCGCTGCCGGGACCATCAGCCGCGTCGAGCTGACCCAGACCACTGGCCTGACTGGCGCCACCATCTCGACCGTGGTGCGCCGCCTCATCAACGACGGCCTGGTGGTCGAGTCCGGCCGCGGCGAGTCCACCGGTGGCAAGCCTCGCGTCCTGCTCCAGCTCGAACCGAGCTCGCGCTACGCGATCGGCATCAACCTCGACCACGCGGGCATCCACTACACCGTGGCGGACCTGGGCGGGAGCATCGTCGCGAGCGGCTCGCTGCCGGGCGCGGGCTCCGACTCCCCGCGCTCGGTGCTCGAGCGAACGGTGCGGGACGTCGACGCGGCGCTCGAGGCGGAGGGCATCGACCGCTCGAAGGTGCTCGGCATCGGCTTCGTCTCTCCCGGGCCCATCCACCTGCCCGTGGGCATGACGTTCGTGCCGCCGTTCATGCAGCCGTGGGCGGGGTTCCCGCTGCGGGAGACCGTCGAGTCGCTCTCCGGCCTGCCCGTCCTGCTCGAGAACGACGCGACGGCGTCCGCGATCGGCGAGTACTGGGTGGGCGGCGTCGAGCACACCACCGCGTTCGGCACCCTGTTCCTCGGCACGGGCATCGGCGCGGGCGTGCTCGTCAACGGGGCCGTGTACCGGGGCGCGAGCTCGAACGCGGGGGAGATCGGGCACGTGTGCATCGACGTGGGCGGGCCCATGTGCTGGTGCGGCTCGCGCGGGTGCGTCGAGGCGGTCGCCGGTCCGGGTGCCGTGGTCCGCGAGGCCCTCGAGCTGGGTGTGCCCCTCACGGGGTCGAGCGTCGCGGAGAACTTCGCCGAGCTCGCCGCGGCCGCCAAGCGCGGCGAGCAGCCGGCGCGCGGGCTGCTCGAGCGGTCCGCCGAGGTCGTGGCCGTGGCCGCCCAGACCCTCGCGAACATCATGGACCTCGGGCACATCGTGCTCACCGGCCCCGTCATCGCGATCGCGGCCGAGATCTACGAGCCCGCCATCGCGGCGCAGCTCAAGGGCACGTTCTTCGCGCGGCTCAACCACCGCATCCGGGTCGCCGTGTCAGCCAACGCCGCCCAGGCGGCCGCCGTCGGCGGAGCTGCCCTCGTGCTCCACACCGAGCTGGCCCCGCGCCTGCCCGGCCCGGGCCGCCCCGTCATCCACTGACCCGGCTCCTCCCCACCCACCCCTCCCCCACCACATCTCCCTCCAGCTTGCGGTGAGCTGTGCGCGCACAAGGCACCGCAAGGAACGTTGTGCGCGCAGAAGTCACCGCAAGTCGGAGGGAGGGCGCGCGGCGGTGGGGGCAGAGCGCGGGTAGCATCGAGACATGAGGCGCGGCGCAGCGGCGGCGGTGGCTGGCCTCCTCGCGCTCGGCGGGGTGGGACCGACGACGCACGCCGGGGAAGCCGCAGGCGCAGAGCTCGCCACGCTCGGCCGGGTGGGGCCGACGACGGCGCACGCGGGCACGGTCGCCCACACAGGCCCTGCCCTCGATGCCGGGCAGACCGTCAGAGCGCTCGCCACCAGTGCGATCGCGACCGGCCCCACGGTGAGCGCGCTCGCCCCCGCGCCGGTGGACGGGCTCGCCTCGTGGTCGCTCGACCTCGACGCGCGCCCGGGCACCACCACGGGCCCGCGCGTCGAGACGTCCCCGTTCACGCTCTCGGCGCTGAGCTGGGACGCGACCGGCCCGCAGCCCGAGCACCTCGAGCTGCGCGTGCGCGACGCGGCGGGCTGGGGCGAGTGGTTCGACCTCGCCGTCGACCCCGCCACCGCCCCCGACGGGCGCCTCGCGACGGAGCCGTTCATCGCCGACGGCGCGACGGGCGCCCAGGCCCGCGTGGTGTCCGACGGCGTGACGCGGGGGCTGCGGATCGACTTCGTGCACGCCTCCTCGACACGGGGCTCGACGGCACCCCTCGGGCTCGCGAGCGTCGTCACGGCCGGTACCACGCCGGCCAGGGCGGCGACCGGTGACGAGCTGCGCCCGAAGATCGTCACGCGCAAGGGCTGGGGCGCGAACGAGTCGAAGACCGAGCCGGTGTCGAGCTCGACGTGGCTCAAGGCGATGTACGTGCACCACACGGCGGGCACCAACACGTACACGAAGGAGCGCGCACCCGCCGTGGTCCGCTCCATCTGGGCGTTCCACACGAAGGGCCGCGGCTGGCCGGACATCGGCTACCAGTTCCTCGTGGACCGCTTCGGCACGGTGTACGAGGGGCGCCGCGGCGCGATCGACGGGCTGCCCGTGGGCGCCCAGGCCGGCGGCTTCAACGCGGACACGATCGGCGTGGCCGTGATGGGCGACTTCACGCGCACCACGCCGTCCAAGCGGGTCGTCGCCGCCGTGGTCGACGTCCTCGCGTGGCAAGCGCACCGTTGGGGAGTGGACCCACGCGGCAAGGTCCGCCTGCGCACCGCGACGTCCACGGGCTCGGAGCCGCGCTGGAAGGAAGGGCGGCTCACGCCCGCGCTCCCCGTGATCCGCGGGCACCGCGACACGAACCACACGAGCTGCCCCGGCGCGCGCCTGTACGCAAGGCTGCCCGCGATCCGCCGGGCCGTGGACGCGAAGGTCGACCGCGCGGTCCGCCGCCACGGCGAGACCCCCGCGCAGCTCAGGGCACCGAAGGTCGACCCGCTGCGCGCGAGCGCGGAGGGTGTCTCGTTGTCCGCGAACGTGGCCCTCGCGTGGCACGAGGTCGAGGGTGCCACCGGGTACGAGGTGCTGCGCCGCTCGGCCAAGCACGGCAAGAAGGCCGAGCAGACGCGCTACGCGTGGGTGGTCACCGAGCAGACCCGCGGTACCGAGGCCGTGGTGCGGGTGCCGCGCGGGCAGACGTGGACGCTCGCGGTGCGGGCCGTCGACGCGCTGGGCCGCCCCGGCAAGGTCCGTCGGATCGGGACCACCACGCGGCCTGTCCCGGAACGACGCATCGAACGCTCCGACGGGTGGTCCACCGCGCGAGGAGCCCGGTACTTCGGGCGCACCGCGCTCGTCTCCCGCGAGAAGGGCGCCACGCTCAGGGTGCGGAAGGTCAAGCACGCCACGAGCGTGGTGCTCGTCGGGGCGAAGGGCCCCGGCCTCGGTCGGGTGGCCGTCTACACCGGCAAGAAGCGGGTCGCCACGGTGTCCTTCGCGAACGCGGACGCCACGCCGCGCGGACGCATCGAGGTCGAGCTGCCGAAGAGGTACTCGGGCACGGTCCGCGTGGTGGTCCGCGACGCGGACCGTCCCGTGCGCCTCAGCGCGATCGCGTTCCCGCGCGCCCGGCTCGGCTGACGGCGAGCACATCTTCACCCTTTCGGGCCGTTCACTCGCGACCTCGACCCCTGGGACGATCGATCCACACCGTCCCCTCGCCGCGTGGAGCCCACCGTGAACGCCACCCTCCGCCCCCGCCTCGCCCGCACCGCCACGGCGATCGGTCTCGCCTCCCTCGCGCTCGCGGGGCTCGTCCCGGCCGCGAGCGCCGTCACCACGGACGCACCCACGGTCACGGCACGCGACGCGCACACCCACGCCTCGGGGACGACGACGGCGAGCGGGCTGCTCGATCCGGACGGGAACGTCGTCGTCGTCGATCCCTGGCACGGTGGCGTACCCCGCGCGAACCGCGCGGGCGGGGCCGTGGCTGCCGCGCTCGACCTCGCCTCGACCGTGGCCGCCGCGCCGAGGGCGAAGAAGAAGCTCAAGACGCTCGTGGTGCCCGTCTACTGGTCCGGCGCGGGCAAGGACAAGGTCACCACGAAGAAGCTCAAGACGATGATGAAGAAGGTCGACACGTACTTCCGCACCGTGTCGAACGGTCGGATCGGGCACTCGAGCAAGATCCTGAGCTGGGTGAAGATCCCCAAGCCGGCCACGAAGTGCGGCCTGTACCCCCAGATGGGGCACCTCATCAAGCACGTCGAGGCGAAGGCCAAGAAGAAGGGCATCAAGACCAAGAAGTACGACCGCATCATCACGTACGTGACGTCCAAGGCGTGCGCGGACACGATCCCGCCGGAGGCCGGCGTCGGGTCGATGCCCGGTCGCTACACGTGGCTCAACGGCTTCATCGACACGGACATCGTCACGCACGAGCTGGGGCACAACCTCGGACTCGAGCACGCCAACTACGCCGAGTGCGCCTCCTCGAGGACCAAGCGCATCACGTTCGGCAAGTCCAAGCGCTGCACGATGGTCGAGTACGGGGACACGACGGACACGATGGGCGCGTTCGGCATCAACGGCTGGTTCTCCGGGCCGCGGCTCGCCGCGCTCGGCTGGCTCTCCAAGTCCCAGCTGAGGTCCAACAGCTCGAGCAAGAAGAAGTCCTACACGCTGGTCCCCGTCGCGAAGGCGAGCAAGGGCGTCAAGGCGGTCAAGATCAAGGCGTCGAAGTCTCGCACCTACTGGGTCGAGTACCGGACCGCGACGGGCCTCGACAAGGGCCTCGAGGCCGACGGGCTCCAGGTGCGCGTCCAGGACTGGAAGCTCGGCGAAGGGGGCACCCGCTCGGCGATCCTCGACATGTTCCCCACCGCGTCACCGAAGCTCAGCGGCTTCTTCAACCTCGACGACTGGCGGGACGTCACCCTGCGCCGCGGCTCCTCGTGGACCTCGCCGGAGGGCATCCGCATCAAGTTCTCCTCGGTGAAGTCGGGCAAGGCGAAGGTCACCGTGACGCGCAAGGCCAAGGCGTCGAAGCCCAGCACCCCGAGCACCGTGAAGGCCACGAACGGCGACGGAAAGCTGCACGTCACGTGGAAGCGCCCGGCGGACAAGGGCATGCCCATCAGGGCGTACAAGCTCACCGCGACCTCGACCACGGGCGCCAAGAGGTCCGTCACGATCGACTCCCCTGGCGGCACCCTCACGAGCGGCACGATCACGGGGCTGACGAACGGCCAGACCTACACCGTGTCCGTCGCGGCCGTGACGGAGAAGGGCACCTCGAGCGGCCGGAAGAGTGCCGCGACGAAGGTTGCCGAGATCGTGCCTCGGGTCACGTTCCTCGCGCCGACGGCGGGCGCGGTGGTGGGTGACACCCTCACGGTGGACGTGCTCACCCAGAAGGGCGTGGGCGGCACCCCGGACCTCGATCAGCTCCTCGTGTGCCTCGACGCCGAGATGGCGTATCCGTGCGAGTGGGTGAGCCGTTGGGACGGCGGCCTCACGGACGGCGGGACGGCGCGCGTCACGTTCGACACGACCCAGCTGTGGGACGTCGTGGACGGGCCGCTGACGATCTACGCCGAGCTGACCGACGACGCGGACCGCACGGGCAAGGCCTCGCGTACCGTCACGCTGCAGCGCACCGTCCCCGTGGGCTAGAGCCCGCCCAGCACCGTCCCGAGCACGATCTTCGCGATCATCGCCGCGGGGTAGACGAGCGCGTACCCGAGCGCGACGCGCGAGTCGAAGCCCGTGCGCCCGTTCGCGAACGCGAGCACGGCGGGCTGCGTCTGCGTGCCGCCCACGATCCCGGACAGCGTGGTGCCGCCCACGTGGAACACCCGCCGCATCACGAACCACAGGGCGAGGCCCACGGTCGCGGTCACGAGCACGCCGAGCAGCGCGATGCGGACCCACGCCCCGGACTCGAAGGCCCCACCGACCTGGGCGCCCGCCGTCGTCCCCGCCTGCGCGAGGAAGAGCAGGAGCCCGAACTCGGAGATTGCTTGCGCGGCCGTGAACGGCATGACGGTGACCCAGCGGCCGATCCGTCCGAGCCGCCCCAGCACGAGTCCCACCACGAGCGTGCCCATCGCCGCACCGATCGCGAAGGATCCCGAGCCCGTGCGCACCGTCACGAGCCCGAGCAGCACACCGAGCGCCATGCCCACGCCGAGCACCACGGGGTTGATGTCGGAGAAGCCGCGCGAGGAGTCCCCGAACCAGGCGGAGATCGCGGGCATCGTGTCGCGCGGCGCGATCACGCGCACGCGGTCGCCGGGCTGGATGCGCAGCTCGTCGCTCGCGACGATGTCCACGTCACCGCGCCGCAACCGCGAGATCGTGGCCCCGAAACGGCCCGCGAGGTCGAGCTCGCCGATCGTCATGCCCGCGGCGGCCGGGTTGGACACCGTGATGCGCCGCATGTCGAGGTAGCGGCGGTCCGCCTGGAGCAGGTGCGAGGACGTGTGGCCGAGCTCGAGGGTCACGGCCTCGACGGCGTCGGCCTGCCCGACGACGGTCACCATGTCCCCCTCGTGCAGCACGGCGTCGAGCGGGGCCGTCTCGATGGGCTGGTCCTCCCCGCGGCGCAACCGGGAGAACGTGAGCTTGCCGGGGTGCGCCGCGAGCAGGTCGCGCAGCCGCGGTCCCGTGGTCACCTCGACGCGCACGGTGCGGTTGACGAGCGGGGGCGGGGCGTCCGCGTCGCTCGCGCGAGTGCGCAGCACGAGGTGCGCCACGACGAGCATGCCGACGACGCCGAACAGGTAGGTGACCGCGTACCCCACGGTCGGTGCGTTGGCGTCCCCGGCGGCCTCGCGCGCCGCCGCGAGCGCGGGCGTGTTCGTCACGGCCCCCGCGAACGCGCCCGCGATCGTGGGTGCGTCCAGCCCGAGCAGGCGTCCGACGACGACGGCCACGAGGCCACCGAGCCCCAGCACGCCCACCATGGCCCCGATGAGCCCGAGGCTCTTGCGCAATGAGGCGAAGAAGCTGGCCCCGGACACGATGCCCACGGTGAACGTGAAGAGCGTGAGCCCGAGCACCCCGAGCGTCTCGGGCACCCGCAGCTCGACGTCGTACGCCGCCCCGAGCGCGCCAACCCCGAGGGCGAGGAACAGCACGGCGGCCGCACCGAGCCCGATGCCGCGCACCTTGACGTGGCCGATCGCGGCGCCCGCACCGACGATCGTGAAGAGCAGCAGCACCGGCTGGGCCGCGAGCAGCTCGAGCACCTGAGTCATCGTGGGTCCCCCGGAATCTGGAGCGGCTCCGACCGGCCGTCTCGCTCAAGCAAACCGCACCCCGCGCTGCGAGGCATAGATCCTAGGGCCCGTGTGCTCGCGCACGCGCAGGGCCTGGCTGTACGTCTCGCGCAGCGCGGGGACGCGCTCGGTGAGCATGCCCACGAGCACGAGCCGGCGGTGCGGCCCGGGGTGGCGCGCGGCGAACCACCACCACACGGGGAAGGGTACGACGAGCGCCGCGGCGGCGGCCCAGGTCGTGAGCCGCACGGTCGGGTCCGGCGTGGACACGCCCACGTCGACGAGCCACACCACCACCCAGACGAGCCACCACGCCACGGCGGGCACGGCCGCGACCCGAATGCCACGCCGCAGCTCGCGGTGCTGTCCCCGCACGCGCGCGAGCACGCGCACGCTGATCCAGCTCGCGCCGAGTGCGGTGCCGAAGAGGACCGCGGCAGTCACGGCGCCGACGACGACGGCCTCCTCGGCGCTCTCCGGGCCGCGCAGCCACGCTGCGCCAGCGCCGACCAGCACGGCGAGCACCCCGGCGACCCACGCCGCCCGGGCGAGCGGACGGCGCAGCGTGCGGCCCGGGTGCAGACCCCACGCGCGCGGGACGGTCCCGCCCACCTCGCGCGACAACCGTTGGTCCAGGTCCACGAGCGCACGCTCGCGCACGTGCGCCTCGACGGCCCGGATCTCCGCGGAGGAGTGCCGGTCCGCCATCGCGGCGACGGCGGCGAGCGCGACGGCCAGTCCGAGGATCGCGAGCGCCTCGCCCACGGGACCCGTCGAGAACGTGGCGTCGGCGTCTGCCGCGTCGAGGAGGCCCAGCACGCCCATGAAGGCCGCGAGCATGCCCATGGTGGACGCGGCGACCGTGATCTCCTCACGGAACAGGTCCCGAGCCAGGGCGCCCGGGTCCGTGTGGACGGACGCCTCACCGCTGCGTTGGGGGGCACTCTCACCCGTGAGCGAGAGAGCGACCACCACGGGCGCGTACAGACGCCGGACACCCGCCCGGACCGCGGCCAGCTCGCGCGGCTCGTCGCCCGCACGCCCCGGTCGGGACGGTCGACCCGGGGTGCGACCGACCCCGGGGGCGCCGTCGTCGGACCTTCTCATGCCCGCACCGTAGCGGGGCGCTGCCGCGACGGCACCAGGGCGGCGCAACCTCCTACGCGGCGCGCGTGACGGTCGCCGCGGCGAGGAGCGTCTCGACGTCGGGCAGCAGCCGCGCGAGGGACTGGGCGTCCTCACGCTCGAGCGTCACGATGAGGTCAAGGTCCTCGACGCGCCACACCCAGCGCACGACGTGCCGGGTGGCCTTGCCGAACAAGCCGGAGCGGACCTGGGCCGTGGACCGGTAGCGGGCGCCGTCACCGAGGCCGGGGACCGAGAACGGCTCTCCGTCGGGCGCTCCGCCGAGGAGCGGGAGCGTGCTGGCGGCGTCCCCCTGCGCGGGGTGGATCTCGACGAACACGAGCGCGTGCGGGACGAGGGGCTCGGTGAGCCACAAGAACATGCCCGAGTGCTGGCCCTGCGACTCCTTGTCGAGGCGGCTCGCGAGCTTCATCCCCCAGCTCTTCGCGAGCGAGTCCTCGCCGTCACGCTCCTTGAAGTGCCACAGCGCCCGCCGCGCCGCCTCCGTGGTGTGCGGAAGATCCTCGGTGGGGTACACCCCCGGCAGGTTGAGCCAGGGCAGTCCCTCAGCGTCGAACGTGATCTCCGGTGCCATGCGTCCCGCTCCATCTCTCGTGTCCATCGCTTCGTCGATCCTCGGGCTCAGGCCACCGACTCGTGCATCGCGAGGTCCTCGCCCGAGCGCCAGAACTGCGTCGTGGTCCACAGTCCCACCGCGAGCAGCACGACACTGAACGGGAGAAGCACGGCCGCCACAGCCGTCGTGCTGTCCGCCGAGCTCTCGAACGTCGAGCGCGTGCCGAGCATGAGGACCCCCAACCACAGGCCCACGGTGGCCAGCGCACACGTCACGAGGTCGAAGCGCCAGCGGAACCCGAACCACCGCCAGAACGTGCGTGAACGCGTGCGCCCCACACCCCGCCTCTGGAGCGCCGGGTGCACCGCCTCGACCTCGCGAGCGCGCTGCGCGCCGCCACGCGCCCACGATCTCTTCTTCACGCCGCTCGCGAGGACCAGTCCCACGATCGCGGCCGCCATGATGCCGTTGACCATCCAGATCGCGATCCGGTCATCGTCCGTCCCTGTCGCGACGAGCAGGACCACCAGGGCGGCAACACCGAGCGCGAAGAGCCCCCACAGCACGTGCCAGCCCATCGGGAGCATCCGCAGGGCGACCGTGTTGGTCCCCTGCGGGAGCGCGGCGTCAGGCTTGTGCCTCGACTGGCCCCGCCAGTCGCCGCGCCGGACGAGCTCGCCCATGATGAGGAAGCACGTCGCGAACAAGGGGCACAGGATCGTCGACCATCGCGTGATCGAGCCCCACAGCTCCGCGGTGTCGTAGTCGCCGCGGGAGAAGACGAACCCGTCGGCGAGGAGGACGACGGCGTGCACCGTGACGAGCCCGTACCCGATCGCGAGCATGCCGTTCTGCCCCAGTGCGCGCCACAGCGACCCACCCACCGGGATGGTCGCGTTCTCGAGACCTCGTTGCGTCACCGTGCCACCTCCTGCACGGCCGAGCGTGCACGCGTGAACTCGACCGAGTCCGCCACGGCGTCGAAGAGCCGTGCGATCAGGTCCGGGCGCCCCATGTCCGGGCCCGTGAACCTCACGTGCAGGAGCGCACCGGTGTCCGGGCGCGGCACTCGGAAGTGGACCGAGACGGACGAGGTGGTCTCGTCCTTGCCGCGCAGCACGCCGCTGCTCTGGACCCGGGTGGCGGGTCCAGCCGTCAGCTCGACCACCTCCGCCCCGGGGAACGCCTGAGCAAGCCGCTCCGCTGCTTCCGGATGGTCTGTCACGGGGACGTCGTCGGGCCACGGCGCGTCCCGTGCCACCATCGACGCGGCGAACGGCACCCCGGGAACGATCTCGAGGGCGAGCGCGAGCGTGTGGGCCCCCGAGGCGTGGGCCTTGGCGGCCGTGTCGCACATCTGCCTGGTCACCTCGCGGCGCACGGACGCGAGCCTGTCGTCACGGCCCACCCGCTCCTGGACGAGCCGCTGCACGAACTTGCGCGTCTGGTCCGGCTCGACGAGCGGGACGTTCGCCCACGCACCGGGCAGGACGAACCGGATGTGCCCGGGAGCGCTCATGCTGCGTCCCCCACGCGGACCTGGAGGGTCGAGAGCAGCTCGAGCGTCTCGGCGGGCATGTCCTCGAACGCCGCGGTGCGCGCGGCGATGAAGAGGACCTCGATCATGATCTCCTCGTGGTCGCGAGGGAACACCCCGTAGGAGGTGCGCTCCTCGAGGGCTACGGTGCGCGTCGACTCCTCGAGCACCCCGAGCATCGAGTGGACGCCCCGCACGGGACCCGCGGGGATGTCTGACTCGAGACGCTGGGCGAAGGCTGGAGCATGGCCCGTGGCCGCGGACTCCGTCCCGTCGAGGAGCACGTCCGCGTACCTCGAGATCTCGCGCTCCCCGGTGCGCGGGCCGGGCTGCACGAGCACGACGGCACTCACGACGCCGAACTCGGGCGCCGGGAGCCACACCGCCGCATGGTCTCCGCCGTCGACGTCGAGCTGCTCGCGCACGCTCGCGACAAGGCCCGCGAGCTCGACCACGAGCCGTTCCCCCGCGCCCGGGAGCACCGCTTCCTCCGGGACGCCTGCGTCCGCGCGCAACCGCCACGCGTCGTACGCCGTCTGCGTGCACCACTCGACGATCGCCTCGTCGGAGTCGAGGTCACCGGGGACCACGAACCACTCGACAGGGAGCGCGAGCGCGGCCTCTACCCTCGGCATCACGTCCATCACCCTAGTTCGCGTCCGCGATCATGCCAGCGACCTCTTTGACCGTCTTCGAGATGGGCCCTGCGAGCCGATCGGCGCCTTCCTCGACAGCTTCCGCCACGGCGCCGACGTCGACGCCGTCGGCGAACGCCTCCTGGAGGCCCTGGAGCACGTCGACGTTCTTGTAGACCGCGTACCCCGACTCCGCGAAGTACAAGGAGAGCGTCTTGGCGAGGACCGCGACGTCGGTGATCTCGAGCTTGCCCACGGCCGTGAAGAGGTCCGCGACGTCCCCGTCGAACTTCGCGAGGTTGCGCAGCTTGAACGGGTTGCCCTGGGCCGCGGCGTGCGCGAGGAGCTTCGAGAAGGGCACGCCCTTCTGGAACGCCTGGAAGCGCCGCACGTCCGCGACGGACCTCGTGAAGGGCGAGCGCAGGAACCCGAGGATCCCCTTGTTGTACGACGGGGTCGACCTGACGACCGACATCAGGCTGCGCGACGCCTTGGTCATCTTGGTGCCCGCGGGCAGGGCGAGCACGATCCCCCGGTGGACTCCCTTGGCGAGGTAGCCGAGGAGCTTGCCCCCGAAGAGCGTGAGCACCCCCAGCGCGAGCGCCCCGAGGAACTCCCCGAAGCTGCCCTCGCCGTTGGCCCACTTGATCGCGGCGTCGAGCACCGAGATGATCGCCCCGATCGCGGCGAGGATGAGCAGCAGCTGCCCGAGCACCGGGACCCAGGCCAGGAAGATCGACAGGATCGCGGCGATGTCGCAGATGACCTTGAGGATCTCGACCACCACGCCCACGTGGTCCCAGAATCCGTCGTTGAGGTCCTGGCCTCCCTCGCCCTCGACCACCTCGCTGATCGCGCTGGCCGCGGTGGCCGCAGCGATGACCTTGTCGTCGCGTTGCTCGTCCCACAGGCGCCGCTGCGCTTCGAGCGAGGTCTCGAGCGCGACCACCCGGTCCTCCGCGAAGTAGTACCGGGTACGTGCGGTCTCGAGCGCCGTCTCGTCGCCCGCGAGCCGCGCCGCGTCATACGTGACCTTGCGAGAGCTCTCACGGTCGCGCCACACCGCGAGGTCGGCCTCGATCTCGCCGATCTCGGTGACGATCGTCCTCGACGCGTCCTGGGTGCGCCGCAGCTCGCTCGCGTACGTGACGAGCGCATCGCCCGTGGCCTGGTACCGCTTCGTCGCCTTGCGGATGTCGTCCGCGACGTCGCGTGCGAGGTCGCGGGTCGCCGTCATCGCCTCGGACTTCTGGTCGGTCTGCGCGACCACCGCGTCGAGCGTGAGCACCGAGTCGCGGATCGCTCTGGCGATCTCCTGGTACTGACGGCCCTTGCGGTCGGCAAGGTCCGGGTCACCGGACAGCACCTCGTAGCTGACGTCCATCGCTCAGACCGCCTTCGGGAGTCCGGGGCCCACGGGCGTGGGCTCGTTGCTTCCGGCGTCCTCGAGAGAGGTCGCAAGGTCGGCGTCAGCGTCCACGAACGTCTCGGCGATCGTGGTGATGTTCTGCTGGAGGGACTTGATGTCCTCGACCATCTTTCCGCGCCGGATGTCCCACGAGCTCTCGAAGCTGCGCACCTTGTCCGCGAGCACGCGCGAACCTGTCGACTCGGCGGCCTCGTCGGCGTGAGACCCCGCCTCTTCGAACTCGTCGATGATCGTGCCGAGGTCGCTCGCGAGAGCGTCGAGCTCCGCGAGGTCAAGCTTGATGTCGTACGTCACGATCCCCCACCTGTCGTATCGGTCTGGCGCTGGCCATGGGTGGAGGGCATCTCGATCATCGAGGCGCCCTCCGTTCGGGGCGTCAGCCCTGGATGGCCTTGGCGAGGCTCGAGTCGACCTCGGAGAGCGACGTCGCGGCGGACTCGAGGAAGCCGGCCAGACCGTCGATCGCGGAGACGGCCTGCGTCG
>JAAYZM010000340.1 GCA_012514835.1 Actinomycetales bacterium | reverse complement strand
TCGACCACCTCGACGGAAAGCTCTACCTCGACCGCCTCGAGCGCTCGGTGCGCAAGAAGGCGATGCGGGCGGTTCGAGAGCTGGTCTAGGCCCCGCGCGCGCCGACGCTGGTCAGCGCGCCGCATCTGGGGCATGATGAGTCCCAGGTACACCGCGTATGCCACGTGGGAGCTCGCTGGATGAGGTCGTTGGGGAAGACGCACCTCGAACCTAGGGAGTGACAACATGGCTGGTGCCATCACCCGCGGTGTACTTTTCGTGCACTCAGCACCCCGTGCGCTGTGCGCTCACATCGAGTGGGCCACCGGCGGGGTGCTCGGTGCGCGCGTGTCCTTCGACTGGACCGACCAGCCTGCGGCCCCCGGCATGTTCCGCACCGAGGTCTCCTGGCAGGGCATCCCGGGGACGGGAGCGAAGCTGACCTCGGCGCTGCGCGGCTGGAACCATCTGCGCTACGAGGTGACGGAGGAGGCGAGCTTCGGCACGGACGGCTCCCGCTGGAGCCACACCCCCGAGCTCGGCATCTTCCACGCCGCGACGGACGTGCACGGCAACGTGATGGTCCCAGAGGACCGGGTGCGTGCGGCGCTCGAGCACGCGGACGACGCGGCCCGTCTGCGCGCGGAGCTGAGGCTCGCCCTCGGCGAGGCTTGGGACGAAGAGCTCGAGCCGTTCCGTTACGCGGGTGCCGGTGCGCCCGTGCGCTGGCTGCACCGCACGGGCTGACGCGGCCTCGTGGAGAGACTCAGGCGCTCGTGAAGGTCAGGGCCACGTTGTGGCCCCCGAAGCCGAACGAATTGTTGATCGCGGCGATCTGACCCTCGGGCAGCGTGCGCGGGGTGTCCCGGACGAGGTCGAGCACGAGCTCGGGGTCCGGGTTCGTCACATTGATCGTGGGCGGGGCCGTCCGCTCGTGCAGCGCGAGCACGGTGAAGATCGACTCGAGAGCCCCGGCGCCGCCGAGCAGGTGGCCCGTCATGGACTTGGTCGCCGAGAGCGCGACGCCGTCCGCCGCGTCCCCGAGCGTCGCGCGCACGGAGCGCGCCTCGACGAGGTCGCCCACCACGGTCGAGGTCGCGTGGGCGTTGACGTGCACGACGTCGGACGGTGCCAGACCGGCCTGCGCGAGCGAGGCCCGCATCGCGGCGATCTGACCGCGGCCCTCGGGCTCGGGGGAGGTCATGTGGTAGCCGTCGGAGCTGAGCCCCTGGCGGCGAGCCGTGCGTAGACCCGGGCGCCCCGGGCGGCGGCGTGCTCGGCGCTCTCGAGGACGACGATCCCGGCGCCCTCACCGATCACGAAGCCGTCGCGGCCCACGTCGTAGGGGCGTGAGGCGCCCTGGGGGTCGTCGTTGCGCAGCGAGAGCGTGCGCGACGCCGCGAACGCGGAGATCGGCATGGGGTGGATCGTGGCCTCGGTACCGCCGCACACGACCACGTCGGCGCGGCCCGAGCGGATCATCTCGAGGCCGTACCCGATCGCCTCGGCCCCGGAGGCGCACGCCGAGACGAGGGCGTGCGCGCCGGCCCGGGCGCCGAGCTCGAGCTCGACGTAGGCCGTGGGTGAGTTGGGCATGAGCATCGGCACCGTCATGGGCAGGACGCGGCGGGCGCCCTTCTCCCGCAGGGTGTCCCACGCGTCGAGCGTGGTCCAGATCCCGCCGATCCCGGAGGAGACCACCACACCGAGCCTCTCGGGGGCGAGCTCCGGCGTCCCGGCGTCGGCCCACGCCTCGCGCGCCGCGATCATCGCGTACTGCGCGGACGGGTCCATGCGCTTCATCTCGGGACGCGGCATGACCTCTTCGGGCTTGACCTTGATGGTCGCCGCGAAGTTGATGGGCATCTCGTACTTCTCGGCCCAGTCGTTGTCGAACGTACGGGCGCCCGACTCTCCGGCGAGCGCGGCGGCCCACGTGCTCTGCACGTCCCCGCCGAGCGGCGTGGTGGCACCGAGGCCGGTGACGACGACGTCGATCTGCTTGCTCATGATCTCTCCGGAGGTGGGTGGGGCGCCGGGTACGGAGGTCGAGCCCCCGCACCCGGCGTCGGCAAGGTGCCTTGCAGGCGCCTCGTCAGGCCTGGGCGCCGTTGATGAAGCTCACGGCGTCGCCGACGGTCGCGAGGTTCTTGACCTCGTCGTCAGGGATGCGCACGGAGAACTTCTCCTCGGCGAGCGTGACGATCGTCATCATCGACAGCGAATCGATGTCGAGGTCGTCGGTGAAGGACTTGTCGAGCTGGACCGAGTCGGTCGGCAGACCGGTCTCTTCGCTGACGATCTCGGCCAGCCCCTCGAGGATCTCGCTCTCGGTGTACGCCATGGTGTCTCCTTGTTGGTTGTTGCGGGTGGCTGTCGCCGGTGCCCGGACATTCTCGCAGCCGGGCGTTGCGGTTCAGGGGAGGACGATCACTTGTGCCGCGTAGACCAGTCCACCACCGAAACCGATCTGGAGCGCGAGATCACCGGAGGACACCTGACCCTCGCGCAGCAGGCGCTCGGTCGCGAGCGGGATGGACGCGGCCGACGTGTTGCCCGTGTCTGCGATGTCGCGGCCCACGGCCACCGTCTCGGGGAGCTTCAGCTGATTGATGATCTGGTCGATGATCCGCATGTTCGCCTGGTGGGGGATGAACGCCTGGATCTGGTCCGCCGTGACCCCGGCGGCGTCGAGCGCGCGCTGGGCGATCGGGCCCATCTGGAAGCTCGCCCACTTGAAGACGGACTGGCCGTCCTGACGCAGCGTGGGCCACTCGAGCTCGGGGTCCGCCTTGTACTCCTGCCACGAGTGGGTCTGGCGCACGGCCTGGGACTTCGAGCCGTCCGAGCCCCACACGGTGGGGCCGATGCCGGGGAAGTCAGACGGGCCGACGACGACCGCACCGGCACCGTCGCCGAGCAAGAACGAGATGGACCGGTCGGTCGGGTCGATGAAGTCGCTCATCTTCTCCGCGCCCACGACGAGCACGTGCCGGGCGCCCCCGGAGCGCACGAGCGCGTCCGCCTGGCCGATGCCGTACGCGTAGCCCGCGCACGCCGCGGAGATGTCGAACGCGGCGGCCGGGGTGGCCCCGAGCCGGTCCGCGAGCACGGCCGCGCCAGCGGGCGTCTGGTGGAACCACGTGACGGTCGACAGGATCACGGCGTCGATGTCGGAAGGCTCGAGCCCGGCGTTCGCGATCGCCTCGCGCGCCGCCTGCTCCGAGAGGTCGATGACGTCGACGCCCTCGGGTGCGCGCCTGCGCGTGATGATGCCCGTCCGCTGGCGGATCCACTCGTCCGAGGAGTCGATCGGGCCCGCGATGTCGTCGTTCGTGACGACCAGCTCGCCACGCACGGCTCCGAGTCCCATGACGCGCGAGAACTGCGCGCCGCTCGCCTGGTTGAGGGTCGTTCGGGTCACTGGTCCTCCTGGCCGGCTGGCGCGCCGGCGTGCTCGCGGATGAGGTCACGGGCGGCATCGAGGTCGTCCGGGGTCTTGAGCGCCACTGTGGCGACGCCGGGAAGGGTGCGGCGGGCGAGCCCCGTCAGGACACCGCCCGGCGCGAGCTCGAGGAGCCCGGTGACGCCGAGGGCGAGCAGCTGCTCGCAGCACAGGTCCCAGCGCACGGGGTTCGCGACCTGCGCCACGAGGCGCTCGAGCGCGGCGGTGCCGGTCGCCACGGGGGCGCCGTCGGCGTTCGAGAGCAGGGTGACGCGAGGGTCCGCCGTCGTCGTCCGCGTCGCGGCCTGGGCGAGCTCCGCGACCGCGGGCGCCATGACCGAGGTGTGGAACGCCCCGGCCACCTGAAGGGCGACCACGCGTGCCCGGGTGGGCGGGTTCTCCACGAGGGCCGCGAGGGCGTCGAGCGCGCCCGCCGCGACCACCTGGCCGCCACCGTTGACGTTCGCCGGGGTCAGGTCGAGCTCCGCGAGTCGCGCGAGCACCTCGTCCGGGTCGCCGCCGAGGACGGCGCTCATGCCCGTGGGGGTCGCGGCGGCGGCGCGTGCCATCGCTGCGCCGCGCACGGCCACGAGTGACACGGCGTCGTCGGCCGAGAGGACCCCGGCGAGGGCTGCGGCCGGGAACTCTCCGACGGAGTGGCCCGCGACGACGTCGGGTGCCGGGCCGTCGGGCGAGAGCACGTGGTTCGCGGTCGCGAGCGAGGACGCCGTCAGGAGCGGCTGCGCGACGGCGGTGTCCCGGATCGTCTCGGCGTCGGACGTGGTCCCGTGCACCACGAGGTCGACGCCCGTGCGCTCGCTCCAGCGGCCGAGGAGCTCGGCGGTACCGGGGAGCTCGAGCCAAGGGGAGAGCATCCCCGGGGACTGGGCGCCCTGACCCGGGCAGACGACGGCTAGCACGGGTACCACTGTGCCTGATGTGACGCGTGGTGCGCCGCAGGGCTCGGATAGTGATTGCCGGACACGTTTGTCAGGTTCGCACAATCGGTGCGGCGGCTCCCTCGAGGGCGCCGAGCGCGACGGCGGTCTGGAGCACGTAGGCCTCGCGGGCGACGAGCGGGTCCCAGCCCGTGAGGTCCACGACCTTGCGCAAGCGGTAGCGCACGGTGTTCGGGTGCACGTACAGCCCGCGCGCGGCGGCCTCGAGCGAGCGCCCGTTCGCGAGGTACGCGGTGAGGGTCTCGAGGAGAGAGCCCGTCGCTGCCGCGATCGGCTCGTACGCCGCCCGCAAGAGCGTCTTGCGAGCCGTCGGGTCGCCCACGAGGACGCGTTCGGGGAGCAGCTCGTCCGCGTCGACGGGCCGTGGTGCCGCGGGCCACGCGGGGGCGGCCGTCAGTCCCGCGAGGGTGGCCTGGACCGAGAGCGCGGCACCTTCGAGCGACTGCCCCGCGGGGCCGACGACGACCGGCCCGGGACCGAAGCGCGCGACGAGCCCCGCGGCGGCGGCACCGAGATCACCCTCCCCGCCGAGGACCACGACGATCCGGTCGCCCTGGATGCCCACGAGGCAGTCCTGGGCGGCCCGGCGGGCGGCGCGTCGCAGGTCGACGGCCCGCAGCTCGTCCATCCCGGGCTCGGCGGTCCCCGCGACGGCCACGCTGGACCCCCGCCCCGACCAGCCGAGCGCAGCGGCCCGGGAGCGCAGCGAGTCGTCCACCTCGCCGCGCACGAGGGCGTCCACGACGAGCGCCTCGAGGCGGGCGTCCCACGCCCCGCGGATCTCCGCAGCGCGGGCGTAGACCTCCGCGGCGGAGAAGGCGACCTCGCGCGAGTAGCGCAGCACGGCCTCGCGGAGGTCCTGCTCGTCACCCGGTGCTGCGAGACGGTCGGTGTGCGCGTCCACGACCTCGACCACCATGCGGACCAGCTGGACGGTCTGCTGGAGCGAGATCGAGCGGGTCAGCTCGGGGGGCGCGGCCGCGAAGATCTCGGACACCGAGTGGGTGGGCGAGCCGGGGTCCGCGTACCAGTCGATGAACGCGTTGATGCCCGCCTGGGCCACGAGGCCCACCCAGGACCTGTCCTCCGCGGGCAGCCTGCGGTACCACTCGAGGTCGGAGTCGAGTCGTTTGAGGGCCGCGCCAGCGAGCATGCCGCCGCTGTCGCGGACTCGTCGGGAGGTCGGGACGCTCGTCTCGGTGCGTGTCGCCACGTGCTGAGCATAGGGCCCAGATTGTGGGGAGTCGACAAAGGGACCTCTGGAGAGCGGGCCCGATTGGGTAGCGGATAGAGTCGAGACATGTCCTTGGTGTCCCGATTGCGCTCCCTGATGAACCGACCTCCCACCCCGTCGCGCGTGGGTGCGAGGCGGCCGTCGTCGGCCCCGAGGCGCGGAGACGACCTGCACGAGGACGCGCTGCGCGCCATCCTCGCGGACGACCCGAACGACCGGCGAGCCTTCGAGGCGCTCGCCTCGATCGTGCGGCGTCAGGCCGCGGCGAGCGTGGGCGACGGCGACCCCTTGACGGCCGAGCTCGACGAGGCGCCGGCCCGTCAGGCTGCTGACCTGGCCGTGTGGGCCCTCAGCGAGGAGCTCGCCGGGAACCCGCGGGCCTGGCTGGCGCTCCTCGAGCTCGCGCGGCTCTCCCTCGCGGACGACCACGAGGGCGCGCTGCGCCGCGTCGCGACCGCTGCGGAGCGCGACCCCTCGGGCCACGCGCTCTCCGAGGGGCTCGCGATGCTCCGCGAGGCCGGCCTGCACACCGAGGTGCTCGGTCTCGGGATCGGGCACTGGCGACCCGCCGAGCACGACCCCGAGATCGCCCGGCACCTCGTGCTCGCCGCGATCGACGCCGGACGCCCCCTCGAGGCGCGCCAGCACCTCGGGGCGCTCGACTCCCACCCTGACGTCGAGGCAGTCCGCACGCTGCGGAGCGAGCTCGACTCCGTCGTGGCGCAGGCGAGCCAGCACACCGCGGGGACCTAGGAACGACGACGACGGGCCGGGGATCATCCCCGGCCCGCCGCCTCATGCCTGGTGGGGCTCCGTCAGGAGTCGCCGCCCGTGTTGCCCGACGTGCCGGCCGTGACGTCCATGAGCCGGTACTTCTCGATCGCCTGCGCGACGGACCCGGCCGGGACCTTGCCGTCCTGCTCCAGCTGCTGGAGCACCCGGACCGCGGTCGAGGGCCCGTCGATCTTGAAGTGACGACGCGCCGCCGCGCGGGTGTCGGAGAAGCCGAAGCCGTCCGCACCGAGCGTTGCGTACGTGCCCGGCACCCATGCGCGGATCTGGTCCGGCACGAGGTGGTCGTAGTCGGACGTCGCGACGAACGGACCCTCGGCACCCGTGAGCTTCTGGGTGACGTAGGCCGTGCGGCGCTCCGCGGTCGGGTTGAGGAAGTTGTGCTCGTCCGCAGCGAGGCCGTCGCGGCGCAGCTCGTTCCACGACGTCACGGACCACACGGCCGCGTGGACGCCCCAGTCCTCGGCGAGGAGCTGCCTGGCCTCGAGGGCCCACGGCACGCCCACGCCGGACGCGAGGATCTGCGCCTTGGGGCCTTCACCCTCGGCGGGGGAGAGCAGGTGGATGCCGCGCAGGATGCCCTCGACGTCCACGTCCTCGGGCTCGGCCGGCTGGACCATCGGCTCGTTGTAGACCGTGAGGTAGTAGATGACGTCCGGGTCGCGGCCGTCCTCGC
>JAAYZM010000040.1 GCA_012514835.1 Actinomycetales bacterium | reverse complement strand
TGTCCAACTCCGGGATCGGCGAAGAGCTCGGCATCACGGAGAAGTCCGTCCAGAACCACATCAACGCGCTCTACGCGAACCTCGGCATCGACGCCGACCCGTCCCGCAACCCGCGCGTCACCGCCGCCCTGCGTCTCCTCGAGGAGACGGGGCCCGCGAGCCCGCTGCACTGACGGTCCCGGAGGCGGGGCAAGACCGGGGCCGACGACGGCGAGGGCCGACGACGGCGCATCCTGACGCGACCCCACACGCGGGCCGGTGCCCGGAGGTGATTCCTGGAGCCGCCGGTCAGGATTGAACTGACGACCATCCGCTTACAAGGCGGGCGCTCTACCACTGAGCTACGGCGGCACGGCCCCAAGGGCCGGGTCAAGGGTACAGACGTGTCCGACGACGACGCGCCCCGCCGCGACCTCTCCCCTGAGGAGGTGTCGCGGCGGGGCGGGTCATGCGCGCGCTGCCGTGCGCGCGGGGTCGCTCGGCGCGGGCCTACTCGAGCCCGAGCTCGGCCTTCTTCGCCAGCACCGCCGTGGCGAGTCCACCGGTCTGCATGATGAGGTTCGCGTCCTGGTCCGGGCCGGGGAACTTCTGCCCGTTGATCAGCACGGTCGGGGTGGAGAGCCCGCCCAGCTGGGTGGCCGTGTGCTCCGTCGCGGCAGCGATCCAGCGCGAGTAGGTGCGCTCGTCCGAGCCCTCGACCGTGGTCACGAACTGGTCCACCACGGCCTGCGGGACGCCCACCTCGAGCGCGATGTCCGCGATCTGCTCGTCCTTCATGCCGTTGGCCGTGGGCTGGTTGGCGAAGAGCGCGTTGTGGAACGGCAGGTACTTGTCCGGAGCCTGGTCCGCGACAACGGCGGCCGCGTTCGCCGCGCGCGTCGAGTACTCCTTGCCGTTGGACGCGTAGTCCATGAAGGAGACGGGGCGGAAGATGAACTCGACGTTGCCGGTCTGCAGCAGCGTGTTGATCTCGAACGAGTTCACCTGCTCGAAGTTGGCGCAGTGGGGGCACTGGTAGTCGAACACGACCTCGACCACCACGGGGTTCTCCCCCGCGGAGGAACCCGCGGCGAGGTCCGTGCCCACGGGGATGCCGCCCAGGTCGTTCGCCGTCGACGGCGCCTGCACGTCCGCGAGCGCCGGGGCTTCGTCACCCTGGTACGCGATCGGCTTGGCCTCGGAGCCGAGGATCAGCCAGACAGCGACGACGAGGACGACGACGGCGGCCGCGAGACCACCGATCGCGAAGCCGCGGTTGCGCTTCTCGCGACGCTTGGCCTCCTCACGGAGCTTGAGCGCCTCGGCTCGCGCGTTCTCGCGCCGGTCGGCCTTGGTCTGCCGGGGGTGGTTCGTGGACATCGCACTTCCTCAAGGGTTCTGCTCAGGGGAACCGCGCAGCGCGGCGGCACCGGCGTCCTACAAAGGATACGGGCACCCAAGCAGGCCAACCTGAGAAGTTCCTGGAGGTCAGCGGGGTTGGCGGCGAGGCGTGGTCTGTGGGTCAGCCCAGTGCCTCGATCGCCGCGCGCAGCGGACCGGTCTCGTAGAGGGCCTCCGGGTTCCCGCCCTCCGCGGGGAAGCGCTCGCCGTCGATCAGCACGGACGGCGTGGTCAGCTTCCCGAGCAGCTCGGTGCCACGCTCCGTCGCGGCGAACACCCAGCGGGCGAACGCGCGCTCCGAGCCTTCCGCGGTGTCAGCAAGGCGCGCGATCACGTCTTCAGGTACACCGGCCCCGCGCGCGACGTCGGCCACGTCCCTGTCGCTCGGACCTTGCCCCTGCACGGGCTGGTTCTCCATGAGCGCCTCGTGGAAGGCGACGAACCGCTCGGGCGCGAGGTCCGCCACCATCGCTGCCGCCGTGGCGGCGCGGGTGGAGTACTGCTTGCTGCCCTGCGCGCGCTCGTCGAGGAAGCTCACCGGCCGGTACACGAGCGTGATCGCGCCCTCCTGGGCGAGCTCCTTGAGGTCGGGGCCGTTCGCCGCCTCGAACACGGCGCAGTAGGGGCAGCGGTAGTCGAAAAGTACTTCGACGACGACGGCGCCCTCGTTGGTGCTGCCCGCCACGAGGTCCTGTCCCACCGGGATCCCGCCGTCGGCGTCCGCGCCCGCGGGAGTGTCCACGTCCGCGAGCGAGATCGATCCGGGCTCGCCTCGGAAGCCGAGCGCCTTCTCCTCCGACCCGAGGACCACGACGACGGCGATCACGAGCGCCGCGACCGCGAGAACGAGCCCGCCGATCGCCCACAACTTGTTGCGACGTGCCTTCTGGGCCGCTTCCGCGCGGAGCCTCGCGGCCTCTTCCGTCGCTGCGCGGCGCGCCGCCTTTGCGGTCTGCGCGGGCTTCGCTGGACGCGCTGGCTTCGCGGGCGCGCCGCCCTTCTGCGGGGTCGCCTTCCCCGGCTGCTTCTTCGGTCGCTGGCCGTCCACCGTGGTCATCGTGGTCCTCCGTCGGTGCGTGTTCCGAGTCGACCCAATCACGGTGCTGGGCGCTGGTTCTTGGACCAAGTACCCAGTTGGCGCGGGGCGTGCGGGATTCACCCGTGCTTCTCGGGGTGTTCGGCGTACGTCGTGTTCCGCAGAAGTGCGTGGCGTTCCGCAGAAGGAGATTGGTCTGAACTTCTTGCCTCTCGGGGTTGCGTTACCTCAACTACCCGTGTCAGAATAGAACATACGTTGCAAACCGGACAGGACCCGGCCGAGGTGGAGGGGAGAGTGCCAATGAGTCAGACGACGACGGCGAACGCTATGGCGACCGTATCTCCCAGCACTGACACTCCCCGCTCGGCCGAACCGACATGGCTAGTCGCGAGCCGAGCCCGCATTCCGAGCGAGGGAGCAGCGACGATGTTCGCCCAGTCGCTCGAGGCCGCGGCGGAGTATGTCGCGAAAGCCGCTGGAGAAGCACAGGCGTGGACTCCCGAAGGTCGCGCCCGGGTGCTCGCGGCGCTCGACTCGGCATCGCGGACCATCGCCGCCGCGAAGGCCCCGCTCCTCGTCGCCGAGGAGGCCTCTGGGTCGTGGCGCAAGCCCGGTGTCCGCAACTACGGCGATGCGCGCGCTCACGACACACGGGCCGGGCGTGGCACGGCCCGCAACGAGGTCGAGGACGCGCACACGATTGCCGCGCTGGACGGCGGTGCGAGCGCGCTCGCGAGCGGGGAGATCACCGAGCCCCACGTGCGGCAGCTGCGTACGGCCATCAAGAAGCTCCCCGAGCCCCAGCGCGCCGAGCTCCTCGCGGGCGACGGCGCCGCCGAGGTGCTCCAGCTGGCCCGCGAGAACGACGCCCCGACCTTTGGCCGCAAGGTCGAGGAGCTAGTCGCATCGAAGTCCGCACAGGATGCTGAACAAGCGTTCCAGGACGTTCGCGCGACCCGGCACTTCACGCTTCGCGAGTCCCCTGAGGGCACACACGTCAACGGGCTGCTCGACCCCGTCGCCGGGTACACCCTGCGCGTCGCGCTCGAAGCAGCCACACCGGTGCCCGCACTGGATGACACGCGCACCCGCGAGCAGCGCAACGCGGACGCGATCGCGACGATCGCCCGGCACGCCCTCGATGACGGCGCCTTCAAGCCCGGCGCCCCCGTGCGCCCGCACCTCTCCCTCACCATGGACCCCGAGACCTTCGCCCGCGCCCGCGAGCACCAGCGCGCAGGCAGCCACGCCCCGCGCAGTGAGCGGTCCACGGGCGGCACCGCGCCGGAGGGCACCGCACCGGACGGCACCGCGGCCGAGGGCTTCGCGCTGGATGAAGCCGGGCCGAGGCTCGCGCCGCCGGTGGTGCGCCTCGAGGACGGGCCGGTGCTGTCCCCGTCGGAGCTGGGCCGGATCCTGTGCAGCACGGACATGACCCGCATGGTGATCGACGCGGAGTCGCGAGTGCTCGACGTCGGGCGCACCCAGCGCGTCTACACCGGCCACTTGCGCCGGGCGGTCATCGCTCGGGACAAGCACTGCGTGTGGGA
>JAAYZM010000039.1 GCA_012514835.1 Actinomycetales bacterium | reverse complement strand
TCGTCGCCGTCGTCGAGCAGCGCCTGCATGGTCATGGTGATGAGCTCGGAGACGCCGTTGCCCAGGTAGATGTCGTCGACCGACAGCTTCGGGAAGCCCGGCACCAGTTCGTACCGGGTGAAGATCGCGCGCCGTGCCGACAGGATTCCCTTGGATTCCGAGTAGCCCTGGGCGTGGGGGAGCGCGGCGATCATGTCACGCATGATCACGTCGGGCGCCTCGAACCCGAACGGCGCCGGGTTGCCGATGTTGAGCTTGACGATCCGGTGGCCCTCGGCCTCGAGCTGGTTGGCCCGCGCGAGTACCGGCCCGCGGATCTCGTACAGGACGTCCTTGAGCTTGGAGGACTGGTCGAGCGTGCGCGGCTGACGAGGGGTGCGTCCCGGATTCTCAGGCGTCATACCTGCCGATTGTGCCACTCGGGCGCGCGTGCGCGGCGTCACGTGCCGGGGCCGGGCACAGTCGCGAGCGCAGCCGGGCGGGGAGCGGGCCAGCCGGGCGCGAGCCGTCAGATCCCGTACCGCAGGTCGACGATCGCCGGGATCTCCGAATCCGGGAGCAGCCGGAGCAGATCGTCGGGGTGCTCCACGCGGAGATAGTCCACGCGGTCGCGCTCGCGAGGGCACAGGGAGTACGGCTGCGACTCGATGGACAGCCCCGTCACCTGCCGCAGCCGCCGCACCTCGCCACGGACGGTCGTGGTGGCCGCGGGGTCGTCGTAGAGGGTCTCCGCCAGCGCCCGCGCCGACCAGGCATCGCGCGAGGCCAGGAGCGCCACCAGTTCGGCGCGGCGCGGCGAGAGTGAAATCGAGGTGCCATCCGCCCGCACGATGGCCGGCTTCCATCCGAGGAGCCGGATGGACGTGACGGGGTTGGTGCCGGCGTCGGGGTGGGTGGCGTTGTCGTCGTACCCGGGGTTGATGGTGACACTGGGGTCCTCGTGGTCCGCGCCGGTGGGCGACGGGGAGGAGGAGGGCGACGGGGAGCCGGAGGGCGACGGCGCGGGAAGCGCGGCGAGGAGGGACTCGGCCAGGCGCGCTCCGCACCGGACCAGCGCGGCCGTTTCCGCCGACGCCAGCCGCACCGGGTGCGAGACGTCGAGCACCCCGACGATCTGCCCGCGCGGGTCCCGGATCGGCGCCGCGGTGCAGGTCCAGCCGTGGTGGGCCCGCACGAAGTGCTCGCCGGCGGTGGCGTGGGTGAGGGCGCCCGCCTCCAGCGCCAGCGAGATCCCGTTGGCCCCGATCCCCCGCTCGGACCAGTCGGCGCCCTCGGCGAACGCGATCGAGTCCGCCCGGCGCAACGCCTGTCCGCTCCCGGCGCGCCACAGCACGCGGCCGTGGTTATCGGCGACGACGACGAGGTGCCGCCCCGCCGCCGAGGTGTCCGCGACCGAGTCCACGACCTCCGCAGCCACCGGGCTGAGAGGCGATCTTTCCCGCGCCGCCACCATTTCTTCTCGCGACAGCACGCTGCAGGGAGTCTGCTGGTCAGGCGAGATTCCGGCGTCCCCGCTGCGGCGCCAGGCGCGCAGTACCCGTGAGTCCAGGTCGGGCGCCCGGCCGCCGGACAGGGCGATCTCGTGGGCCTCGATCGTGCGGGCCGCGAACGCCGTGGGGTCGGAGAACCGCAACGCCTGATGCAACGACATTGCCACCCCCTTGGGAAGAAAGTGTGATCTACGTCATGGCAGACGCTACATCAGAGCGAAGGAGTGGGCATGACCCAGACGACGGAGGCACCCGCGCAGACCGGCGGCGCGGATCAGAGTGGGGCGGACCGACACCGCGGGCCGGACCAGACGGTCGAGAGCTGGCTG
>JAAYZM010000339.1 GCA_012514835.1 Actinomycetales bacterium | reverse complement strand
GGACGCGGGCGACCTCCTCGACTACGACGTGGTCACCGCCGGCCAGACCTATCGCTACAACCCCGCCGCGCCACTGTTCGGTCTGGGGCACGGGCTCGGGTACTCGACCGTGGAGCACGAGTCCGTGACGCTCTCCACGTCGCGGGTCGAGGCGCCGCCCGTCACGCTCGAGCACGCGCCCGCGCGGTGGGTGGAGCACGGGGCCGACGGCGGTTCGCTGGCAGGACTATCCGCGCCCACCGCGAGCGCGTTCGGGGCCGACGGCGAGTCCCCGGCTGGTCGCGAAGTGATCGCGACCGTCACGTTGCGGAACACGGGCGACCGCCCCGCCGAGGAGCTCGTGGCCGTGTGGGCCCAGCCGCCCGCCGATCTCCCCGTGCCCGCCCCGCGCACGCGCCTGCTCGCGTGGACCCGCGTGCGGATCGAGCGCGGCGCGCGCGTCGAGGTCCGGCTGCCCGTGGAGGTCGGTTCGCTCGCCGTGTGGGACGTTGCGGCGGAAGCGTCCGGAAGTCGCGGGGCAGTCGTGACGCCCGGCGCGTTCCGGGTCCAGGCGGGGACGTACCGGCTCGCGAGCGGTCCCTCGGCGGCGGACCTGCCGGTGAGCGCGGAGCTCACCGTCGTCGGACCTGACCGCCCCGTGCGATCGGCGATCGGCCGCGCGCTGCCCGCGGCCGCGTTCGACGCCTACGCCGGGATCGTCACGGCAGACCTCGACCGGTTCGCGGGCGACTGCGTCGAGGTTGCGCTCGGTGCGGAGTCCGGCTGGGCGCGCTACGGCCTGCTCGACCTCGCGGGAGCGCGACGCGTGAGGTTGCGCCTTGCCCGACGGCGGATCGCAGCGACCCGCCCGAGCGAGTTGCACGTCGAGGTACGGGCCGCCGAGAGCTGGCAGCGCGTGATCACGCCCGTGACGGTCCCCAACGTGCCGCCCGGCGAGTCGCGCACGGAGGCGCAGTACCAGTGGGTCGACGTCGTCGTCCCCCTCGATGCCGACGCCCTGCCTGCCGACCCCGCGGACGTGCGCGTGACCCTCACGGGCGCGGCGCGCCTCGCGGCCCTGACCTTTGAAGGCGACGCCCGTGACTGAGCAGCCCCACCTGACCGAGCAGCCCCGCCCGAGCCTCGAGGACGTGACGCGCGAGCGCGGGATCCTCTTCGGCGGCGACTACAACCCGGACCAGTGGCCGCGCGAGGTGTGGCTCGAGGACGTCGAGCTCATGGTGCGCGCCGGGGTGAACCTCGTGACGGTGGGCGTGTTCTCGTGGGCCACGATCGAGCCGCGTGAGGACCACTTCGAGCTCGACTGGCTCGCCGACGTGCTGGACCTGCTGCACTCGCGCGGTATCGCGGTGGACCTCGCGACGCCGGTCGCGTCGCCGCCACCGTGGCTCGGGCAGCGCCACCCGGAGACCCTCCCGGTCACGCCCGAGGGCGTGCCGCTCACGTACGGCTCACGCAACCAGTACACGGCGTCCTCGGCGAAATACCGCGAGCGCGCGCTCGCCGTGACGCGCGCCGTGGTGGAGCGGTTCGCGGCGCACCCGGCCGTGGTGATGTGGCACGTGAGCAACGAGCTGGGCCCGGTGGACTTCGGGCCGCAGGCGGAGGCGGCGTTCCGGCGCTGGCTCACCGAGAAGTACGGGACGGTCGAGGCGCTCAACACCGCGTGGGCCACGAGCGTGTGGTCGCAGCGCTACGACTCGTTCAGTGAGGTGATCCCGCCGCGTGCCGCGCCGTACCACCGCAACCCGCACCAGGACCTCGACTTCCGGCGGTTCACCTCCGACGAGCTGCTGAGCTTCTACCGCGAGCAGGTCGCCGAGATCCGCCGCCACGACCCCGCGCGGCCCATCACCACCAACTTCATGGGCTTCTTCCACGGAGTCGACTACTTCTCGTTCGCCAGCGACGTGGACTTCGTGGCGGATGACGCCTACCCGGACCCTTCACCGGGGGCCTCGCGGGCGCTCGCGCACGCGGCGCTCACGCAGGACCTCATGCGCTCGATCCGCGGCGGTGCGCCGTGGCTGCTCATGGAGTCCGCCACGAGCGCCGTGAGCTGGCGCGCCCACAACCTCACCAAGTCCCCCGCGCGCTCGCGCCTCGAGTCGCTCCAGGCCGTGGCGCACGGCGCGGACGGCGTGTGCTTCTTCCAGTGGCGCGCGGCGCGCTCCGGGCCCGAGCGCTTCCACTCCGGCATGGTCCCCGTGCAGGGTCCGGACACCGCTGTGCACGACGGCGTGCGGCGGCTCGGCGCGGACCTCAAGCGACTCGCCCCGGTGGCCGGTGAGCGGTCGCGCGCGCGGGTGGCGCTGCTGTGGGACTGGGGTTCGTGGTGGGCCGCGACGGCGCAGGCCATGCCCACGGACCGGCTCGACCCGCTCGCGACCCTGCGGGAGTGGCACGGGGTGCTGTGGGACGCGCGCGTGGCCGTGGACGTGGTGCCGTTCCCCGCTGCTGCCGCCGAGCTCGACGGGTATGACGTGGTGCTCGCGCCCTCGCTCTATGCGCTGAGCGCCGAGGTCGCGGAGGCGCTGCGGGCGTGGGTAGTCGAGGGCGGTTCGCTCGCCGTGGGCCCGTTCTCCTCCGTGGCCGACGACGGCGGGCACCTGCACACCGGCCCCCTGCCCGCGCTGCTGCGCGACGTGCTCGGCGTGGCCGGTGAGGAGTGGGTGCCGTTGCCCGACGGCGGGGTCCCGGGCACGTGGGCCGGTGACGCTGACCCGTCCATGACGGTCGAGACGTTCGCCGAGCACACGCGCACCGAGGGGGCCGAGGTGCTCCTCTCGCTGTCCGCCGC
>JAAYZM010000338.1 GCA_012514835.1 Actinomycetales bacterium | reverse complement strand
GTGGGTGCGCGAGGTCCTCCGCGAGTGGGTCGCGCGCCACTGAGACAGGTCCAGACCAGGGGTATCGAGGAGGGTTCGTGACGCTATCCGTGACGAACCCTCCTCGACCCGCGCGGCGAGAGCGCCCGGAACAGCGCTCGCGCCCGGGCGCCGGTGCTCAGATCTGGTAGTCCCCGCCGAGGGCGTGGTACTGGCGGTCGTGGTAGATGAGCGGCGTGCCGGCCCGCGAGGAGTCCGACTCGACCGCGTGCACCGTGACGAGGTGGCTCTCCCCCACGGGCAGTCGCTGCGCGACGATCCCTCGCACCCAGGTCAGCGCCCCCTCGAGCACGGGCTCGCCGGTCGCGAGCTGGTGGAAGGCCACCCCGTCGAAGCGGTCGATCCCGCTCGTCGCGAAGCGCTGCGAGGCGGCGACCTGCTCGTAGCCGAGGAAGTTCACCACCACGGTGGGCGCGTGCTGCAGGGCCGGCCACGAGGAGGAGGTGCCGAGCACCGAGAAGGCGAGGATCGGTGGGTCGGCCGAGACCGAGATGACGCTCGTGGCCGTGAAGCCCACGAGGTCCCGCGAGATCGGGTCGACGAGAGTCACGACGGCGACGCCCGCGGGGTGGCGGCGGAAGACGGCCTTGTACTCCTCGGGCGTGAGCTGGGTGCGCGGCGACGGGACTCCGCCGAGCCGGGAGCGCTCGGGGGCGGCGATCTCGCGGCTCATCGCGCACCACCGACGAGGGCCCGCTCGCGCGCGGTGAGGAGGACCGCGGCGTGCTCGGCGAACCACGGGTCGAGGGCCTCGTCGAGCTCCGTGAGCTGCGGCTCCAGGAGCGCGATCGATCGCACCGGGACGCTCGCGCCGATCTCCAGGAGCACGGGGCGCAGGTGCACCTCGCCGGCGACCGCGTGCGCGGGGCTCGCCGAGACCACGAGGGGGACGGCCGTCACCCCGCGCAGGTGGCCGCCCGGGAAGTGGTCGAGGAAGGACTTGAGCAGTCCCGTGTACGCGCCCTTGTAGACAGGGGTAGCGACGACGACGACGTCCGCCCCGGCGACGAGCGCACGGAGCTCGTCGGCGCGCGGGTGCTCGGCCGCGAGGAGCTCGTCGGCGATCTCCGCGAGCTCGGCGAGGTGCACGACGCTCTCGGCACCGATCGTCTCGGCGACCCGCTCCGCGACACGCTGCGCCGCAGTGGCGGTGCGCGAGCCGGGACGCGGGTTGCCGACGATCACGACGACGCGCGGCTGGTCGATGGTGCTGCTCATGCGGGGACCCCCTGGCTGATCTGTGCCGCGACAGCCGCGGCGAGCTGGTCGTGGGGCGAGGTCCCGTCGAGCAGGGCCTTGCCCACGGTCGCTGCCCGGAAGATCTCCGGGTTGTGCGAGGACACCGTGCGCGCGTTGCGCCAGTGCCGGTCGAGAGCGCGGTGCTCGGCCGTGGCCGAGGCGCCGCCTACTCGGAAGACGTCCGTCGTGGCGCGCAGGACGAGGTCGACGACGACGCCCTGCGCGGTGAAGACGGCGACCTCGGCCCGGGCCACGTCCGCAGCCGAGGCCGAGCCCGCGATCTCGAGCTCGCGCACCTCCTCGAGGGTGCGCGCGACCGCCTGGACGCTCGAGCGCGCCGCGAGTACGAGCCCTGCGAGCTCGCCGAGCACCTGGTGGACCTGCGGGTCCTCGGAGGGCACCGCGACGCGCGCCGTGAAGGCCGAGCGCGAGCGCCCGCGGACGAAATCGAGGGCCTCGTCGAGGGCACGCTGACCGATCCCCGCGAGGGTCGCGAGAAGGACGAGCTGGAAGACGGCGTTCTGCGTCGTCGACGTGCGCTCGCCGCGCGGGTGCACGGTGACCTCCTCGGCCGCGGCGCGCTCGAAGATCGTCGTGCCCGAGCCGGTGAGTCGCTGGCCGAAGCCGTCCCAGTCGTCGATGCGCTCGACGCCCGAGCCGTCCGCCCGGACGAGGGCCGAGACGTGGTCCTCGCCGTCGGCCCCCGAGGTGTAGATCCAGTCGGCGAAGATCGAGCCGGTCGAGTAGAACTTGCGCCCCTCGACCACCCAGCCCTCGCCGCTTCGCTCGATGCGCGTCTCGGGTCGCCAGAAAGCCGATCCCCCGGGCTCGCTCTGCGCATTGCCGACGATCTCCCCGGCCGCGAGGCGCTCGAGCCAGCGCTCTTTGGACTCGCCGGCCGGGAGGGAGAGCACGTGCTCGACGAAGGCGATGTGCCCACGCCACAGCTGCGGCAGGTTCGAGTCCGCGCGAGCAAGCTCGACGAGCAGGGCGAAGAAGTCCGCAAGACCAAGCCCGCTCCCCCCGGCCTCGCGAGGCAGACGCAGCGCACCGAAGCCTGCCTCGCGCAGAGAGCGCACGGCCGCCCAGGGCAGCTCGCGGTCGCGTTCGCGACCGACTGCCCCGGCGGAGATCTCGGCGAGCAGCGGCCCGAAGCGCTCCGCGAGCTCGGGCGAGAGCCCCTCGGCCGCCGTCGGACGCGTCGACGCCGCGCTCATCGCGCACCTGCCAGGTCCGTCGGGACGTCCTCGATGCCGAGGTTCGCACCCCCGCGATACCGCGCGCCCGGGTGGGTCCCGGGCAGGCGGGAACGCCCCTTGCCGAAGAGCCGCTCGCGCAGCGTCGACTCCGCGTAGCGCGTGCGGTAGAGCCCGCGGCGCTGCAGCTCGGGAACCACGAGCTCGATGAAGTCCTCAGCCGTGCCGGGCGTGAGGAGCTGCTGGAGGTTGAAGCCGTCGAGGTCGGTGTCGCGCACCCAGCCCTCGATCGCGTCGGCCACCTCGGTGGGCGTGCCCACCGCGAAGAAGGGGCCACGGTCGAGGCGGGTGAGGCGGTCGAGCGCCTCGCCCACCGTCTGCTCGGAGTCGAAGAAGCGGCTCCGCACGGACTTGTCGCGTCCTGCGGACCTCTCCTTCGCAACGATCTCGGAGAGCTTCGTCGAGCGCGGGTAGGACGCGAGGTCCACGCCGATGCCCCCGAGGTGCGCGAGGTAGCCCTCGGCGCGGGACAGCGCGTTGAGCTGCTCGAGCTTGCGCTCCGCCGCCTCACGGGTTCGCCCGACGACGACGGCGGCCATCGCGTAGGCCTTGACGTCGTGCGCGTCGCGGCCGTTCTCGACTGCTCGCCGTCTGACGTCGGCGACGTTGCGGCGGTAGCTCTCGATGTCCCAGCCGCCCACGAAGATCGCCTCGGCGTGCTTGGCCGCGAAGGCGCGACCGGCGTCGGAGCTGCCCGCCTGGAAGAGCACGGGGGTGCGCTGCGGCGAGGGCTGCACGAGGTGCGGACCCGCCACCGCGAAGTGCTCGCCGACGTGCTCGATGTACCGGACCTTCGACGGGTCGGTGTAGACACGCGAGACGCGGTCCTGGATCACGGCGTCCTCGTCCCAGGAGCCTTCCCAGAGCTTGTAGACGACGTCGAGGAACTCGTCCGCGATCTCGTAGCGCGTGTCGTGCTCGATCTCCTCGGCAAGGCCGAAGTTGCGGGCCGCGTTGGGCAGGTAGCTCGTGACGATGTTCCAGCCGAAGCGGCCCTTGGTGAGGTGGTCGAGGGTGCTCGCCCGGCGCGCGAAGGCGAAGGGCGGCTCGTAGGTGGTCGAGAAGGTCGCCGCGAAGCCGAGGTGCTTCGTGACCGCAGCCATCGCAGGGATGACGAGCAGGGGGTCGTTCGTGGGGATCTGCACGGACTCGCGCAGCGAGGTGTCGACCGAGTCGAGGTAGGTGTCGTAGGCGCCGATGACGTCGGCGAGGAAGACGGCATCGAAGAGGCCCTCCTCGAGGAGCTTGGCCTCCTCGGTCCAGAACTCGAGCTCGTTGAAGCGGTGACGGGTGTTCTCGGGGTGCACCCACAGGCCGTGGGAGATGTGCCCCACGCAGTTCATCTCGAAGAGGTTGAAGCCGATCTGCTTGCTCATTCCAGGTCCTTCGTGTCCGCGGGGAAGCCACGGGTCGGTGGCGGGTCAGGGTGCGGCGGGAAGGCGCGGCAGAGCTCGCGAGGGCGCGCTCAGGCAGGGTCTCCCCGTCCGCCGGGAAGCTCGCGGCCCCGGGCGGGGCGGCGAGCCGTCAACAGCAGGGACAGGGACACATTCGACGCGCGAGGGCAGCACGGAGCCCGGAGCGCCGGGAGGCGGTCAGGGCGAGGCTGTCGGGCGTCATGGCGGGCAACCCCAGCACAGCGCTCGCGGGACCCCGGAAAGAGTGTCCACATGTCGGGATGGCGCGGAACGTGGGCTCTCGTGCCGTTCGGGCCACATGTCCACATCGTGGACGGTGCTCAGGCGATTCGCGAGACCGGGTGCCAAGGTCCTCGCCATGTTCACCGACCGGCACCTGCCCGCTGCGCTGATGTGCGCGGCTGCTTCGCCGTGTCGACCGGGCCTCTGTCCGACCTGTCGATAGCTCGCCGGCCCTCGCGTCAGCCCCGCTGACCTCGCCGCGCGAGCTCTCCAGGCCGCCGGGCCCGGACCTCTCCCCGCCGAGCGCCGCCTCGAGCTGCGCAGCCTGCGGCGGAGCCTCGTCCTGGTTCCCGCGGCACCGACGTCGGCCCACGGCCACGCCCCTCCCACCCCGAGACCGAGGAACACCCATGTCTGCCCGTCCCCTTGCCCTCCCCGCCCTCGTCGCGGCCGCAGCGATCCTCGCCGGCTGCACCTCGACGGCCGCGAGCCCCACCGACCCGAGCGCTCCCGCGAGCGCCGCGGCACCGGCTGCCCCCACCCCGGGCGGCTCGATCGTCTACGGCCACCAGCAGGAGCCCGCGTGCGTCTTCGGCGGCTGGATCGAGCAGTCCTACCTCTCGTACAACGTGCTCGACTCGCTCGTCGCCCTCGACGAGAACCACGAGGTGGTCCCCTGGCTCGCGACCGAGTGGTCCGTCTCGGACGACCAGCTCGAGTGGACCTTCACGCTCAAGGAGGGCGTGAGGTTCACCGACGGCTCGGAGCTCACCGCCGAGGTGGTGGCCTTCAACTTCGACTACTGGATGGACGGGGGCAACGGCACCGCAGCGGCCTGGCTCGGCGGCTACTACGAGTCGGCCGAGGCGGTGGACGAGCGCACGGTGCGCATCTCGCTCTCGCGCCCCTACCCGCGCCTCGCGGACAACCTCACGCAGGGCTACTTCGGCATCCAGTCCAAGGAAGCCCTCGAGTCGCGCAGCGACGAGGAGAACTGCGAGAAGCCCATCGGCTCGGGCGCCTTCAAGGTCCAGGAGTGGAACCGCGGCGAGAACATCGTCCTGGTCCGCAACGAGGACTACACCTCGTGGCCCGCCAACGCGAAGCACGAAGGCCCGGCCTACCTCGAGAAGATCGACTGGAAGTTCATCGGCGACCCGACCACGCGCGTCGCGACCCTGCGCAGCGGCGAGACCGACGCGATCTACGACGTCCCCGCGATCGACTGGGCCCCGCTCGGCTCGGAGGGCTACGAGCTGCACAGGTACGTCACCCCGGGCCGCCCCCAGCAGCTCGCCTTCGATACCGTCGACGGTCCCTTCACCGACGAGCGCGTGCGCAAGGCCTTCGCCTTCGCGAGCGACCGCAAGCAGATCGTCGAGACCATCGGCCACGGGGTGATCCCCTACGAGGGCAACGGCGGAGTGAGCCAGGCGACCCCGGGCTACTCGCAGAAGGCGGCCGACTGGTACTCCTACGACCCCGAGCAGGCGAACCAGCTGCTCGACGAGGCCGGCTGGACGGGCCGTGACGCCGAGGGCTACCGAACGAAGGACGGCGAGCGACTGACCGTCGTCCTCCCCTACGGAGCCGGCTCGATCATCAACGCCGACGGCGCCGCGATCCTGCAGGGCATCCAGGAGCAGGTGAAGGCGGTCGGTTTCCACGTCGAGCTCATCCCCGTGCCGCCCTCGGCAACCTTCGCGGGGGCCTACTCGACGCCGGAGGAGCGGGACATCTACCCGGGCTACTGGACCTCGGTGACGGCAGGGATCCTCTACATCAACTGGCGCCAGCACCTCCCCGAGAGCCCGAACTACGCCAACAGCGCCTTCCTCGCAGACCCCGAGCTCGAGCAGATCATCCTCGACGCCAACTCGACAGTGGACCTCGAGGAGCAGAACGAGCTCTATCGCAAGGCCCAGGAGTACATCGCCGAGCACGCACTCTCGATCGGCGTCTACGCGCGACTGAGCACTCTCGCCGTCCGCGAGGGCCTCGTCGACGTGTGGCAGGAGAACGCGCAAGGGGGGCCGGTCTTCCATGACGCGTACCTCGCTGGCTGACCCGACCCGCACCTCCGCGGCGGCCGGGGCCCTTGGCTCCGGCCCCGCGGGGCCCGCTCAGGAGGTGGACCGCGGCCGACGCGCCCAGGTCCTCGCTCGTCGCATCGCCGGGAAGCTCGGAGGGGCGGTGCTCGTGCTGTGGGGCGCCGCGACCGCCGCCTTCGCGGCCCAGCTCGCGCTTCCCGGCGACCTCGCGACCGTGATCCTCAACGTGCGCACGGGCCAGGCCCAGCAGCGCACTCCCGAGGAGCTTGCGGCGATCAACGAGCAGTACGGGCTCCTCGACCCCGTGGTCGTGCAGTACCTCTCGTACATCGGAGGGCTGCTGCGCGGGGACCTGGGCTCCTCGTACCTCCAGTTCCGGCCCGTATGGGACGTGATCGGGGACCAGATCGGGGCGACCTTCGCCCTGACCTTCACCGCGCTCGCCCTCGCCTGGGTGCTCATGGTCGTGTGGGTCACGCTCACCGCAGGGCGCTCGCGCCCGGTCCGGGCACTCGGCACCCTCGTGGAGACGGCGACGGCAGGACTCCCGCCCTACTGGCTCGGCATCGTGCTGCTGCTGGTCTTCGCGCTGGGTCTCGGCTGGTTCCCCGTCATCGGGGGGACCGGGATCAACGGCCTCCTGCTGCCCGCGCTCACCCTGGCGATCCCGCTCGCGGGCTTCATGGGCCAGGCCACGCGCCAGGCCTTCGAGACCTCGCTCACGCAGCCCTTCGTCATCTCGGCACGCATGCGCGGGATGAGCGACCTCGGGGTGCGCCTGCGCCACGTGCTGCGCCATGCCGTCCTGCCCGCGGTCACCCTCTCCGGGTGGGCGCTCGGCGCGACCGTCTCGGGAGCGGTGATCGTCGAGACGATCTTCACGCGCCCGGGCGTCGGCAAGGTGCTCGTCACGGCCGTCAACTCCCAGGACCTGCCCGTCGTCACGGGCATCGTCGTGGTGATCGCGGCCGCCTACGTCCTCGCGAACCTGCTCGTGGACGTCGTCTACACGCTCGTCGACCCGAGGTTGAGGACGTCATGACCGCTCTGAAGGACTCCCCCGCTGGCTCGCCTGTCGAGTCCGCCGTCCAGGCCACCCCGGCCCGGGCCCGGCGCTCGCGCCGCGTGCGACCGAGCGTCGCCCTCGCGCTCGCCGTCGTCGGCCTCCTCGGGCTCGCCGTCGCCGCTCCCCAGCTGCTCGCGACGCACGACCCGACCGCGATCGACTTCTCGGCCGCGCTCCAGGCTCCGAGCGCCGAGCACTGGTTCGGCACCGACGAGTCCGGCCGCGACCTCTACTCGCGCGTCGTGCACGGCACGCGCGAGTCCCTCACGATCGGCCTCGGCGCCGCGGCGCTGAGCCTCGCCCTCGCGCTCGTGCTCGGCGCGCTCGCTGCCCTCGGCGGCCGCTTCGTCTCGGGCACCGTGAACCGCCTCGTCGAGATCCTCTTCGCCTTCCCGACGCTGCTCTTCGCGCTCCTGCTCGTCGCGATCCTCGGCCCCTCGGCCACCACGCAGATCGTCGCGGTGGGCGTGGGCTCGGCCCCTGGCTACGCGCGCATCGTGCGCGGGCAGATCCTCGCGGCCCGGCGCTCGGGCTACGTCGAGGCAGCGATCGCGCTGGGCCACCCGCGCAGCGTGATCCTGCGCCAGCACGTCATCCCCAACGCGGTGCGCCCGCTCGTCGCGGTCTTCACGCTCTGCGTGGGTCAGTCGATCGTGTGGGCCTCGGGCCTGAGCTTCCTCGGGCTCGGCGTCGCTCCGCCGTCCTCGGAGTGGGGCGCCCTGCTCGACGCGGGCCGCGCCTACGTCACGCACGCGCCTTGGCTCGTGGTGATCCCGGGCCTCGTGATCGTGACGCTCGCGCTCGCCGCGACGGCCATCGGCAAGGACATCCAGGCACGACTCGAGAGCGGAGACTCCTGATGACGACGACGATCCTCGACCCCGCCCTCGCCGGCACCGAGCCGAAGGCCCCCGCGCGCTTGCGTGTGTCCGGCCTGCGCGTGGGCTTCCGCAAGGACGGCGAGCTGCGCCGCGTGGTGCACGACCTCTCCTTCGAGCTCTCCCCCGGCGAGTGCGTCGCGATCGTGGGCGAGTCCGGCTCGGGCAAGTCCGTGAGCGCGCGCACCCTCGTCGGGCTCACGGGCGCGAACGCCGAGGTCGAGGCGGCCGAGCTCTCGCTCGACGGCGAGG
>JAAYZM010000337.1 GCA_012514835.1 Actinomycetales bacterium | reverse complement strand
GAGTCGCCGTACTCCTACCTCATGACCCGCAGGATCGAGCGGGCCATGGCGCTGCTGCGCCGGGGGGACCTGTCGGTGACCGACGTGTGCTTCGAGGTCGGCTTCTCGTCGCTCGGAACGTTCTCGACCAGGTTCTCCGAGCTCGTGGGGATCCCACCGAGCGTCTATCGCGCCGATTCCACGCACGTCACGGGTGAGCTGCTGCCGTGCCTCGCCAAGCAGGCCACGAGACCGGTCAGGAATCGAGAAGCGCTCCCCGCGGGGCGTCGTTAGCGTGAACGCCATGACCACTAACTCGCTGAACATCACCATCCACTACGCGTTCCTCCCGCACACCGACGCCGACGCCGCGCTCGGCTTCTACCGCGACACCCTCGGCTTCGAGGTCCGCCAGGACGTCGGCTACGAGGGGATGCGCTGGATCACCGTGGGCCCGCCCAACCAGCCCGAGACGGCGATCGTGCTGCACCCGCCGGCCGTAGACCCCGGCATCACCGAGGACGAGCGCCGCACCATCCTCGAGCTCATCGCGAAGGGCAGCTACGGCGCGCTCACGCTTGCGACGGACGACCTCGACGGGTTGTTCGAGCGTCTCCAGGCGAGCGGGGCCGACGTGCTCCAGGAGCCCACCGACCAGCCTTACGGCGTACGGGACTGTGCGTTCCGCGACCCCTCAGGCAACCTGCTGCGCATCAACGCCCGCGCCTGAGCCCGCCCGTCCCGACACGCACCGCCCGACCGAGGAGCCCGTTTGAGCACGCACGCCGCCGACAATCACGATGCGATCCGGGTCCAGGGGGCCCGGGAGAACAACCTCAAGGACATCAGCCTCGACATCCCCAAGCGTCGGCTCTCGGTGTTCACGGGGGTGTCGGGTTCCGGGAAGAGCTCGCTCGTGTTCGCGACGATCGCCGCGGAGTCCCAGCGGATGATCAACGAGACCTACAGCGCGTTCCTGCAGGGCTTCATGCCCACGATCTCGCGACCCGAGGTGGACCGGCTCGAAGGCCTGACGACGGCGATCATCGTGGACCAGGAGCGGCGCGGGAACAACCCGCGCTCGACCGTGGGGACCGTCACCGACGCGAACGCGCTCTTGCGCATCCTGTTCAGCCGCCTGGGCCAGCCGCACGTGGGCTCGCCCAACGCGTACTCCTTCAACGTCCCGTCCGTGCAGAGCTCGGGCGCGATCACGGTCCAGCGCGGCGCCGCGATCAAGAAGAAGGCGACGTTCAACCAGTTGGGCGGAATGTGCCCGCGGTGCGACGGCATGGGTCGCGTGAACGACATCGACCTCACCCAGCTCTACGACGAGACCAAGTCGCTCAGCGAGGGCGCCATCACGGTGCCCGGGTACGTGGCAGGCGGCTGGTACGTGAAGCTCTTCAGCGCGTCGGGCTTCTTCGACCCGGACAAGCCCATCAAGGACTTCACGAAGCGCGAGCTCGCGGACTTCCTCTACAAGGAGCCCGTCAAGGTGAAGATGGAAGGCGCGAACATGACCTACGAGGGTCTCGTGCCGAAGATCCAGAAGTCCATGCTGAGCAAGGACCGCGAGGCCATGCAGAGCCACATCCGCGACTTCGTGGACCGTGCCGTGACGTTCGGCACGTGCCCGGAGTGCGAAGGGACGCGTCTGGCCGAGCACGCCCGGACCTCGACAATCAACGGCGTGTCGATCGCGGACGCGTGCGCGATGCA
Source organism: Actinomycetales bacterium (assembly GCA_012514835.1). Classification (GTDB taxonomy): domain Bacteria; phylum Actinomycetota; class Actinomycetes; order Actinomycetales; family Cellulomonadaceae; genus JAAYZM01. Next base: position 9,103 of record JAAYZM010000337.1, on the reverse strand, counting down.
GATCTCCGACCTCGCCGCGTGGGTGCGCGGCCTCGACGAGCCGACCGTGGCGCCCTTGCTGGCCTCGCTCGCGGACTCGCTCGACTCGTTCGTCGAGATCGGGCTCGGCTACCTCTCGCTCGACCGCCCCTCGGGCACGTTGTCCGGGGGAGAGGCGCAGCGCACCAAGCTCGTGCGGCACCTCGGCTCTGCGCTCACCGACGTGACGTACGTGTTCGACGAGCCGACGATCGGGCTGCACCCGCACGACGTCCAGCGCATGAACGAGCTGCTCCTCGCACTGCGGGACAAGGGCAACACCGTGCTCGTGGTGGAGCACAAGCCCGAGACGATCGCGATCGCGGACCACGTGGTCGACCTCGGCCCGCGGGCGGGCAGCGGGGGAGGCGAGCTGTGCTTCGAGGGCCCCGTCGAGGGCCTGCGAGCGAGCGGGACGCTCACCGGGCGCCACCTCGAGGACCGTGCACGGCTCAAGGACGAGGTGCGCACCCCGACAGGCCACGTCAAGATCCGCGGAGCGAGCCAGCACAACCTGCGTGACGTGGACGTGGACGTCCCGCTCGGCGTGCTGTGCGTGGTCACGGGCGTGGCGGGTTCCGGGAAGACGTCCCTGATCCACGGCTCCATGCCGACCGACGCCGAGGCCGTCGTCGTCGGGCAAGGCGCCATCAAGGGTTCGCGACGCTCGAACCCCGCCACCTACACGGGCCTGCTCGAGCCGATCCGCAAGGCGTTCGCGAAGGCGAACGGCGTCAAGCCCGCCCTGTTCAGCGCCAACTCGGAGGGTGCGTGCCCCGCGTGCAACGGCGCGGGCGTGATCTACACGGACCTCGGGATGATGACGGGCGTCACCACGACGTGCGAAGAGTGCGAGGGAAAGCGCTTTCACCAGGAAGTTCTCGATTATCGGCTCAACGGACGGAACATCGCCGAGGTGCTCGCGATGCCGGTCGAGGAGGCGCTCGAGTTCTTCTCCGCGGGAGACTCACGCACACCCGCCGCCCAGAAGCTCCTGAGACATCTCGTGGACGTCGGGCTCGGCTACATCACGCTCGGCCAGCCGCTGACCGCGTTCTCCGGTGGCGAGCGCCAGCGCCTCAAGCTCGCGACCCACATGAGCGACACCGGCGGGCTGTACGTGCTCGACGAGCCCACCAACGGGCTGCACCTGGCCGACGTCGAGCACCTGCTGGCGCTCCTGGACCGCCTGGTGGACTCCGGCAAGTCGGTGATCGTCATCGAGCACCACCAGGCGGTCATGGCGCACGCGGACTGGATCATCGACATGGGCCCGGGTGCCGGGCACGACGGTGGGCAGGTCGTGTTCGAGGGCGTGCCGGCAGACCTCGTGGCGTCCGGGAAGACGATCACGGCCCAGCACCTGGCCGAGTACGTCGCACCGTGAGATCGGCTCTCCCCGAGGAATCTCCGTTTCGCCGATAAGTGACGTTATGTCATTCCGCAGGAATCAAAGCGGGCAGGGGCACCAAGCCCACCTCCCCTGACCGTGGTCAGCCACACTCGAATGGCTTTCCTGGCAGCGCACTCAGCGGTGGTGCGGCGGAGATTCGTACAGCTCGTGCTCGGTGTGCTGCAGCACGTTCTTGACGAGGGCCGCAACGTGCTCATCGGGCTGGCCGTAGTGCACGACCGTTCCCTCGCGACGGGACGTCACGAGCCGACCCGCACGCAGCCGGGCCAGGTGCTGAGAGATCGCCGGACCGGGACGGTCCAGCGCCTCAGCGATGGCACCGACGGACATCTCGGTACCGTCGAGCATCGCGAGGATCGCCAGACGCGTCCGATCGGCGAGTAGCCGCAAGACCTCGACGGCGTGGTCGAGATCGGCGTCGGGCACCATCTGAGCAGGCTGGGGGTCCGCCACGGCACTCATCATGGCACCGTCGCGCTGATCGGGACGGAGCGATCCCCCGGTGTGGCCGCGGGTCGCCACAGCCGCGCCGCGACCCCGGTGGCGAAGGTGGCGACCACGGCGAGCACGAGCGCGGCCCGCCCGAGCCCGCTCCCGCCCAGCCACCCGGCCAGCGGGTACGTGATCAGCCAGCACGCGTGCGAGAGCGAGAACTGCGCCGCGAACGCCGCGGGCAGCTCTGGACCTCCCACGTTGCGACGGATGATGCGCCCCACAGGGGTCTCCACAGCCGACCACCCCAGGCCGACAAGGGCCCACGCCACCGCGAGCAGGCCGAGCCCCCACCCGACGGTTGACACCTGCAGCACGAGCGGAACCAGGAACATGGTTATCGAGAGCAGGACCGCTCCCGTGAGCATCGCGCGCCGCTCTGAGACCGTGCGCAGCAACCGCGGCAGCGCGAAGGCGGCCGCCATCGAACCGGCACCGTTCGCTGCGAGCAGTAACGCCACGACGCCGTCACCTTGCGCGAAAGTGGTGCGCACGATCACCACCGTCTGCACGAGGACGAACGCACCGGCGCTCGCGACCGCAAGATTCAACGCCAGGACCGGCCGTAACGCGGGCGTGCGCACGAACAGCTCGATCCCCCGTCGAGCCCGGCGCCCGAACGGCACCTCCGGACCGGGTGCACCCGCCGCGTCCTCGGCATCCGCCCGCTTGGGGAGTGCCGTCGCTGCGACCAACAGCGCCGACGCGGCGAACCCCGCTGCGGTGCCGAAGAACAATGCAGCGAAGGGGATGAAGATCAGCAGCAGCGCCGCCAGCATTGGCGAGAGGACCGCCTCGAGGTCGTACGCGAGTCGCGAGAGCGACAACGCCGTGGTGTACTCCCCCTCGTCCTCGAGGACGTCGGGGACGACGGACTGGAACGTGGGCGTGAACGTGGCCGACGCCGCCTGGAGCGCGAAGATCAGCACGTAAACCTGCCAGATCTCGCCCACGAACGGTAGGCACAGCGCGATCGCCAGTCGCACCACGTCCGCACCGATCATCACGGCCCGACGAGGCCACCGCACCACGAGCGCGGCGGCCAGCGGGGCGACGAACACGTACGCCACCATCTTGATCGCGAGTGCGGTACCGAGCACCTGCCCTGCGGACTCCCCCGCAAGGTCGAAGGCCAGCAGACCGAGAGCCACCGTGGCGAGCCCCGTGCCGGCGAGGGCGACAACCTGGGCAAGGAAGAGACGGCGGTACACCGGGTTGGTCAGGACATGAATCACACCAGCCATCGTCCGCCTATATGCATCCATGCGCAACTACGCATGTCCGTCGGCGCCTCCCCCGACGTAGACCCTGCAGTTTGTACCCTCAACCTTTGACGGGGCAGGCACGTTGACACGGTGGAGGGAGGCTCGGCGTGGGCGGGGCGCAGGACGCGCAGTTCGCTCAGTTCGTCGACACCGAGCTGACGCGACTGTTGAACCTTGCCTTTGCCCTGACGGGCGACCACCACGACGCCTGGGACCTCACCCAGGAGACGTTCGCGCGCATCGGTGCGCGCTGGGACCGCCTCAAGGACTCCAACCCCGGCGGCTACGCTCACACGGTGCTCGTCCGGCTCAACGTCGACCGGATCCGCCGGATGCGGCGCGAGGCCCTGGGCGTGATCGTCGAGCGACCCGCTCCCCCGGTCGAGTCCGTTGCCGAGGTGGACGAGTTCTTCCTCTCGGTCCTCGCGACCCTCAGCCCGAGCCAGCGCACCGCCGTGGTGCTGCGCTACCTGGGCGACCGCGACCTGCAGGGCATCGCCGACGAGATGGGCTGCAGCCTCGGCACCGCCAAGAGCCACCTGTCGCGCGGCACGGCGCGCATCCGCGAACGCCTCGCACCCGCTGCGGGAGGTGAGGTCACGTGACGATGTCCGACGACGACCTGCGGGCACGGTTCGCCGCGCTGAACGACTCGGTGACGCCCCTCGAGAGAGCCGCGTCGCAGATCGACCGTGCCGTGGTGCGCCGTCGTCGGCGACCTGCCGTCGTGGGCGGGACCCTTGCCGCGGCGGCCGCCGTCACCGCCGTGTCCGTCGCGCTGCTCCCCGGGCTCAACCTTCCGTCCCTCAGCTCTGGGACCGCGAGCGTCACGGGCGACACGGCCTCGTACGCCTCGAGCGAGCCGACGATGGATGGCGAGGTCGGCTTCGTACCGATCGAGGTCGCCGGGCGCACCGTGGGTGAGTGGGCGAGCGCCGCCGACGCGGTCGTGGTGGTCTCGGCCCATGAGTCCACGCCCGACGCCGCCGTCACGGAAGTTCCGTGGCACCGTGTCGATGCGCCCCGCGTGCTCGATCTCGACTCGGTCCCGCTCGACGACGACGGCGCGCTCGCCCTCGGCACCGTCGCTGGCCTCCCGTCCGAGGTGCCCCTCTCCCCCGGCGCCGACTACCTCGTCGCCATCCGCTGGGACGCCGTGCGCTGCGACGGCGAGGCCTCGGGGTGGGTCACCCTCGGGGACGGCGCGGTGCTCGCGATGTCCGACGGCGCGGTGCGGGCCGAGTCCTCGGCGGAGCCCGGAGCTCTCACGGGCGTACCTGCTGACCCGGACGCTGAGGTCGAACACGCGTTCGCAGCCCTGTCCGGGGCGCAGGTGGGCGACGTGCTCGACACGCTCGACCTGGAACGCGCCGCGGACCTGTGCGGCTAGTGGCGCTCAGTGCGTGGTGCGCTGCTGCACCACGTCGTCGCTCGCGAGCGTGAGCGACCACCGGGCCTCGTTGCGCTCGGGGTTGCGCGGCAAGCGCACGCGCTCTCCTGTGAGCACGAACCCGCAGCTCGCGAACAGCGCGACGGCGGGGTCCTCGTCGTCGACCACCCACGCGCTGACGACCTTCGCGTCGTCCACGGCAGCCCAGTGCGTCGCGGCGCGCAGCAGTGCGCGGCCGATCCCTTGGCGTCGGTGCGAGCCGCGCACGTAGAGGGAGACGATGAGTCGTTCCTCGACCGGCGCGCCAGGTTCTTGCATCATCCCGACCACGCCGATGGCGCGCCGGCGACTCTCGTCCTCCCACGCGAGGAGGTACATCGCGCCCCGCAGGCGCATGCGCCAGTGCGGCTCCCGGAAGCCCTCCTCGCGACCGAGCGACGCGGCCTGGGGCGAACCAGGCTCACGCAGCGAGGCGAGCCGGATCCGACCGAAGGCCTCCCAGTCGTCCTCGGTCCCAGGGGTGATCATCACGCCGTCCAGCATGCCCTAGATGTACCTCACGAGATACCCAAGACGCGCCGAATCACTCGATCACCATGACCAGGTCCCCACCTTCGAGCTGCTGCACTGCTCCGATCGCGAGCCTGCGCACCGTGCCCGCCACCGGCGTGGTGATCGCGGCCTCCATCTTCATGGCCTCGACCGTCGCGACCGTCTGGCCCGCCTCGACGCGCTGCCCCTCCTGGACGGACGGCGAGACGGCTCCGGCGAACGGCGCGGCGATGTGCCCCGGTCGCCCGGCGTCCGCCTTCTCGGCTGCGACGACCTCGACCTCCGCGGCACGGTCCCGCACCTGGAGGGGACGCAGCTGACCGTTGAGGGTGAACATCACGGTACGCATGCCGCGCTCGTCGGCGCCGCCCACCGCCTCGAGCCCGACCAGCAGCTTGACGCCCTTCTCGAGCTCGATCTCGACCTCTTCGTCCGCGGCCATGCCGTACAGGTAGCTCGCGGTGTCGAGCACCGAGACGTCCCCGAACTGCTCCTGGACCTGCTCGAACTCCTTGGTGGGGCCGGGGAAGAGCAAGTGGTTGAGCCGGCTCTGCCGCGTGGCCGAGTCGCCCGCGAGGTCCCGCTCGTCCTGGGCGGACAGCGGCGTGATCCCGGGGCGCACGCGCCGACCGTCGAGGGCCTTGGTGCGGAACGGCTCGGGCCAGCCGCCGGGCGGGTCACCGAGCTCGCCGCTGAGGAACCCGATCACGGAGTCGGGGATGTCGAAGCTCTTGGGCTCGGCCGCGAACTCCTCGGGGTCGGCACCCGTAGCGACGAGGTGCAGCGCGAGGTCCCCCACCACCTTGGACGACGGCGTGACCTTGACGAGCCGTCCCAGGATCCGGTCCGCCGCGGCGTACATCCGCTCGATCGACTCGAAACGGTCTCCGAGCCCGAGCGCGATCGCCTGCTGGCGCAGGTTGGACAGCTGGCCGCCAGGGATCTCGTGGTCGTAGACGCGTCCTGTGGGGCCCGGGAGCCCGGACTCGAAGGGCGCGTACAGCGTGCGCACGGCCTCCCAGTAGGGCTCGAGGTCCGTGACGGCCCGCAGGTCGAGGCCCGTGTCGCGGTCGGTGAACTCGAGCGCGGCCACGAGTGCGGACATCGACACCTGGCTCGTGGTGCCCGCGAGGGCGGCGCTCGCCGTGTCGACCGCGTCCACCCCGGCAGCCGAGGCCGCGAGCAGCGTCGCGAGCTGACCGCCCACGGTGTCGTGCGTGTGCAGGTGGACCGGCTGGTCGAAGCGCTCGCGCAGCGCCGCCACGAGCGTCGCGGCCGCGGCGGGGCGCAGCAGACCGGCCATGTCCTTGATCGCGATGACGTGCGCGCCGGCCTCGACGATCGACTCGGCGAGCCGCAGGTAGTAGTCGAGCGTGTAGAGGTCCTCGGACGGGTCGCTGAGGTTGCCCGTGTAGCACAGCGCGACCTCGGCCACGGCGGTGCCGGTCTCGAGCACGGCGTCGATCGCGGGACGCATCTGCTCGACGTCGTTGAGGGCGTCGAAGATGCGGAAGATGTCGAGCCCGGTGGCCGCGGCCTCACGGACGAACGCCGTGGTGACCGCCGTCGGGTACGGCGTGTAGCCCACCGTGTTGCGACCCCGCAAGAGCATCTGGAGCGCCTGGTTAGGCATCGCCTCGCGCAACCGGGCGAGCCGCTCCCACGGGTCCTCACCGAGGAAGCGCAGCGCGACGTCGTACGTCGCACCGCCCCACGCCTCGACCGAGAGCAGCGGGGACAGCGTGCGGGCCACGACGGGCGCGGCCGTGACGAGGTCGTACGTACGCACGCGTGTCGCGAGGAGCGACTGGTGCGCGTCGCGGAACGTGGTGTCCGTGACGGCGAGCGCGGTCTGCGACCGCAGGGCCTGGGCGAAGCCCGCGGGACCGAGCTCGAGCAGGCGCTGGCGTGAACCGGCGGGCAGCTCGCCTCGCAGGTCCGTCTCGGGCAGCTTCACCGCCGGGGTGACGACAGCGCGCGGCTCGCCGTGCGGTCGGTTCACGGTCACGTCGGCGAGGTAGTCGAGGAGTCGCGTGGCGCGGTTGGCGCTCACGCGCGCCGCGAGCAGCTCGGGTCGCTCGTCGATGAACGAGGTGGACAGGTCGCCCGCCTGGAACTGGGCGTCGTCGAGCACGGCCTGCAGGAAGGGGATGTTGGTGCGGATGCCGCGGATCCGGAACTCGGCGAGGGCGCGGCGCGCGCGACGCACCGCCGTCGGGAAGTCGCGGCCGCGGCACGTGAGCTTGACCAGCATCGAGTCGAAGTGGCCCGAGATCTCGGCCCCGGCGCTCGCCGTCGCGCCGTCGAGCCGGACGCCCGCGCCGCCGGGCGAGCGGTAGGCGATGATCCGGCCGGTGTCCGGGCGGAACCCGTTGGCCGGGTCCTCGGTGGTGATGCGGGTCTGCATCGCGAAGCCGTTGACCCGCACGGACTCCTGGGTGATCCCGAGGTCGGCCAGGGAGTCCCCCGCCGCGATCCGCAGCTGGGCCTGGACCAGGTCGATGTCCGTGACCTCCTCGGTCACGGTGTGCTCGACCTGGATGCGCGGGTTCATCTCGATGAACACGTGCTGACCGGCGCGCTCCCCCGCCGTGTCGACGAGGAACTCGACCGTCCCTGCGTTCTGGTAGCCGATGTGACGGGCGAACGCGACGGCGTCCGCGCACAGCCGGTCGCGCAGCTCGGGGTCGAGGTTCGGCGCGGGGGCGATCTCGATGACCTTCTGGTGGCGGCGCTGCACCGAGCAGTCCCGCTCGAAGAGGTGCACCACCCCGCCCTGACCGTCCGCGAGGATCTGCACCTCGATGTGACGGGGACGGATCACGGCCTGCTCGAGGAAGACCCGCGCGTCACCGAACGCGCTCTCCGCCTCGCGCGCCGCGGCGCTGATCGACTCCGCGAGCTGGGCGGGCTCGGCCACGCGGCGCATGCCCCGCCCACCACCACCGGCGACGGCCTTGACGAACAGCGGGAAGCCGATGCCCTCGGCCTGGGCGACGAGCGCGTCGACGTCGTCGCTCGGGTCCGTCGAGGCGAGGACGGGCAGCCCGGCCTCGCGGGCGGCACGCAGCGCACTGACCTTGTTGCCGGTGAGCTCGAGCACCTCCGCGGGAGGTCCGACGAACGTGACGCCCTCCTCCGCGCAGCGGCGCGCGAGGCCGGGGTTCTCCGAGAGGAAGCCGTAGCCCGGGTAGATCGCGTCCGCCTCGGCCTCACGGGCGACCCGCAGGATCTCCTCGATGTCGAGGTAGGCGCGCACGGGGTGCCCCTGCTCCCCCACCGGGTACGCCTCATCCGCCTTGAGCCGGTGCTCGGAGTTGCGGTCCTCGTACGGGAAGATCGCGACCGTGCGCGCACCGAGCTCATAGGCGGCTCGGAAGGCACGGACGGCGATCTCCGCGCGGTTGGCGACGAGAACCTTGGCGAACACCATGAACCTCCATAGGAAAACTAGGGTCAGACTTTACCTGCGCGGGAGAGTGCGTAGGCCGTCCGGCCGCTCGCACCGCCCCCGTAACACCCCGGGCACGCACCGAGCAGACTGAATCCTGCCACGCGCACGACATAGCGGGCGTTCGTGCCCATCCTGCGGCTACGGTGGGACCCGTGCTCGTGCTCGGGATCTGCAGCCTCAAGGGAGGCGTCGGCAAGACGTCCGTGACCCTCGGTCTCGCCTCCGCCGCGCTCGCCCGGGGGCTCCGCACCCTCGTGATCGACCTGGACCCCCAGGGCGACTCGACGATGGCCCTCGCTCCCCCGGCTGACCCGGACGCGCTCGACGTCGCCGCGGTCCTCGACTCCCCGACGTACGACACGATCCAGCGGGCACTCGCTGAGAGCGCATGGGCTCCCGAGGGACTCGACCTGCTGCGCGGTTCGGAGAACTCTGCACGGCACGACGGCGTCGACATCCCCGCCCAGACCGTGGGCCACCTCGCCGAGACGCTCTCGATCCTCCAGGGATACGACCTC
>JAAYZM010000336.1 GCA_012514835.1 Actinomycetales bacterium | reverse complement strand
CCCTTCTCGCGCTCGAGGTCACCCGAGTCCATCGCGCGCTCGTCCACGTGCGCGTGGGCGCCGAACGAGCCCGACTGCCACAGCATGGCGTCGACGAGGGTGGTCTTGCCGTGGTCGACGTGGGCGACGATCGCGACGTTGCGCAGGTCTGAGCGCACGGTCATAGAAGTACCAGCTTCACGTGGGAGGGGAGACGCCACAGCACCGGGCGCCGGTCGATTTTACACACCGGCGCCCGCCTCCCCGCGCGGGTCAGCCCCCGCCGCCCCGCTTCCGGTGGTCCTGGATCGTGTGCTGGTGCGCCTCGGGGAGCACCTGCGGCTCGTGCCGCACCCGCTCCCGCGCGACGCGGGCCGCCTCCTGCTCGAGCAGACGGTCGCGCGTCTCGCGACGCTTGCGCTGCTCGGCCGGGTCCGGGACGGGCACAGCGGCCAGGAGTCGCTGCGTGTACGCGTCCTTCGGCGCACCGAGCACCTGCTCGCGCGGACCGAACTCGACGATCTTGCCGCGGTGCATCACGGCGATGCGCCGCGAGAGCATCTCGACGACGGCGAGGTCGTGGGAGATGAAGATGCACGCGAACCCGTGCTCGCGCTGCAGGTCCGCGAACAGCTCGAGGACCTTGGCCTGCACGGACACGTCGAGCGCCGAGGTGGGCTCGTCCGCGACGAGCAGCTTGGGGCTCAGCGCGAGCGCACGGGCGATGCCGACGCGCTGACGCTGACCACCCGAGAGCTCGTGCGGGTAGCGGTTGCGCATCGCGCGCGGCAGGTGCACCTGGTCGAGGAGCTCCTCGATGCGGCGCTGCAGCTCGGCGCCGCGAGCGATCTTGTGCAGGTAGAGGGGCTCGCCGATCGACTCGCCGATCGGCAGTCGCGGGTTGAGGGAGCTGCCCGGGTCCTGGAACACGATCGACACGTCCTGGCGCACCTTGCGCAGGTCCGCCGGAGAGATGCCCACCATGTTCTGCCCGTTGACCACGAGCGACCCGGCGACGGCGGGCAGGAGCCCGACGAGCGCGCGACCCACGGTCGTCTTGCCGGAGCCCGACTCGCCCACGAGGCCGATGACCTCGCCCTGCTCGATGTCGAGGTCGATCCCGTCCACGGCACGGAAGGCCGGGGTGCGCCCGCGCTTCGGGTACTCGATCGCGAGGTCCTTGGCGTCGAGCACCAGGGTGCGCTCCCGGCCCGTCTCGACGGCGTCGGCAGCACCGGGCTCGCTCACGGCGATCGACCCGAGGTGGGGCACGGCGGCGAGGAGCTGCTTCGTGTACGGGTGCTGCGGGTTGCCGAAAATCTCCTCGGACGTGCCCCGCTCGACCACGCGGCCGTCCTTCATCACGAGGATGCGGTCCGCGAGGTCCGCGACCACACCCATGTCGTGCGTGATGAGCACGATGCCGGAGTTGATGCGGTGCCGCAGGTCCCGCATGAGCTTGAGGATCTCCGCCTGGACCGTCACGTCGAGAGCCGTGGTGGGCTCGTCGGCGATGAGCAGCTTCGGGTCGAGGCACAGCGCCTGAGCGATCATCGCGCGCTGGCGCTGGCCGCCCGAGAGCTGGTGGGGGTACTTGTCGACCGAGACCTCGGGCTCGGGGATCTCGACGAGCGCGAGCAGCTCGATCGCGCGCTGACGAGCCTCCTTGGGCCCCATGTCCTTGTGCGCGCGGAGCGTCTCGATGATCTGGAAGCCCACGGTGTAGACGGGGTTGAGCGCCGTCATCGGCTCCTGGAAGATCACGGCGACCTCGTCACCACGCACCCGGCGCAGCTTCGAGTGGCTCAGCCCGATCAGCTCGTCGCCGGCGAGCTTCGCACTGCCCTTCGCGCGCCCGTTGGCGGGCAGCAGCCCGATGAGCGACATCGAGGACTGCGTCTTGCCCGAGCCGGACTCGCCGACGATCGCGACGACCTCGCCGGGGTGCACCTCGTAGGAGACGTCCT
>JAAYZM010000335.1 GCA_012514835.1 Actinomycetales bacterium | reverse complement strand
GTGCGAGGCCGTGCCCGACGGCGGCAAGCCAAGCTGCGCGAGGTCTGGCCCGAGGTCGTGGACCACCTGTCCTCCGGTGTGCGCGCCGGGCTCGCGCTGCCCGAGGCGCTCGCTCAGCTCGCCGACCGAGGGCCCGAGGAGCTGCGCGAACCCTTCTCGCGCTTCGCTGAGGACTACCGGGCCACGGGGCGCTTCGCGGAGTGCCTCGACGTGCTCAAGGCGCGCCTCGCGGACCCTGTCGCGGACCGCATCATCGAGGCGCTGCGCATCACCCGCGACGTCGGCGGCACCGACCTCGGCAAGCTGCTGCGCACGCTGTCGCAGTTCTTGCGCGACGATGCGCGCACGCGTGGCGAGCTCGAGGCGCGCCAGTCGTGGACCGTCGGTGCGGCCCGCCTCGCGAGCGGCGCCCCCTGGGTGGTGCTCGCGCTCTTGTCGACGCGCGCCGAGGCGGCCCAGGCGTTCAACACCGCCGCAGGGGTCGCCGTGCTCGTCGGTGGCGCCGCGTCCTGCCTCCTGGCCTACCGCATGATGCTGCGCATCGGCCGGCTGCCCGAGGAAGCGCGGGTGCTGCGATGACGGCGCTCGTGCAAGGCGCGCTGATCGGCGCCGTGGGAGGGCTGGGCCTCGTCCTCGTCGTCGGACACTTCCGGGCGCGCCGCGTGCGGCTCGACGATCGGCTCGCCCCCTACCTGCGCCCGGCACGCACCACGTCGCGGCTCCTCGCCGTGGGCGCGACCCAGACCCCGCTCGCCACCGTCCAGCGGCTCCTCGCCCCGTGGATGGCCGACGGCGTGCGCCTCGTAGCCCGCTTCGGCGCACCGACCGATCTGGTGCGCGCGCGGCTCGTGCGCGCGGGACGCTCGACGAGCGTCGAGCAGTTCCGCGCCGAGCAGGTGGTCGGTGCGGTGCTCGGGCTCATCGTCGGGCTCGCGCTCGCGACCCTCGCGGTGCTCAGCCGGGGGCTCCCCGTGCCGAGCCTGCTGGTCATCGTGATCGCGGCCAGCGTCGCGGGTGCCGTGGTGCCTGACGTGGTGCTCAGTCGCCAGGTCGCCGCACGCGAGGAGCGCATGCTTGCCGAGCTGCCGACCGTGGCCGAGCTGCTCGCGCTCGCCGTCGGCGCAGGGGAGGGGGCCGTCGGCGCCCTCGACCGTGTCGCGCGCAGCACCCACGGCGAGCTCTCCGGCGAGCTCGCGAAGACACTTGCCGACGCGCGCGCGGGCACACCCCTCACCGCGGCGCTCGAGAACCTCGCCGACCGCGCCCGGCTCGCCCCCCTCACGCGGTTCTCGCAAGGGGTCGCGGTCGCGGTCGAGCGCGGCACCCCGCTCGCCGAGGTGCTGCGCGCCCAGGCACAGGACGTGCGCGAGGCAGGACGCCGCGCGCTCATGGAAGCGGGCGGCCGCAAGGAGGTCGCGATGATGGTCCCGGTGGTGTTCCTCATCCTCCCGGTGACCGTCGTCTTCGCCGTCTTCCCCGGATTCACCCTGCTGCAGGTGGGGTTGTGAACGCCCCCGGCCGACCGGCCGGAGCACGAGAGGAATGCACCATGTCGAGCTTGCTGAACCGCACGAGCCACCGGATCGTGGCCCGCTGGGTGGCCGAGGAGGACCGTGAGCGGGGTGACGTCCCCGGCTGGGTCCTCGTGACCCTCATGACGGCGGGACTCGTCCTGCTCATCTGGGGCTTCGCGGGCCCCGCGCTGAGCGGGATCTTCAACGACGCCGTCTCGAGGGTCTCCGGAGAGATCGGCGGCTGAGTGCGGCGGGACACCGGCTCCGCGGCGGTGGACTTCGTCCTCGTCGGAGCCCTGGTGACCCTCGTGTTCATGGCCGTGGTCCAGCTGACCCTCGGCCTGCACGTGCGCAACACGCTCGTGGACTGCGCGGGGGAGGGCGCGCGCTACGCCGGGCGCGCAGACCGGTCCCTCGCGGACGGCGAGCGGCACACCCGCGAGCTGATCGCCACCGCGCTAGCCCCCGGCTTCGCAGGCACCGTCACGGCACGCACCGTGGAACGCGGCGGCCTCGAGATGGTCGAGGTCGAGGTGCGTGCGCCACTGCCCGTCATCGGCCTCCTCGGCCCTTCGGGTGGGATCACGGTACGCGGGCACGGGATCGAGGAGGGGGCCGCGTGAGGCGGCCCGTGCGGTGGGTCCGAGCGCGCGTCCGTGCGGCGCTCGAGCCGGGGTCCGACGGCGGCAGCGCGGTGATCGAGTTCCTCGGCATCACCCTCATCCTCCTCGTGCCCACCGTGTACCTCGTGCTCGTGCTCGGGCGCATCCAGG